>NZ_JBNCNR010000008.1:0-170708 GCF_049847065.1 Gordonia sp. DT219
TTGGGTACCGATCTGTGGTGTCGGTTCCCGTACTGCGGCATGCCTGCGGAGGCGTGTGAACTCGACCATGTGGTGGCGTTCGATCATGCCGATCCGCGGGCCGGGGGTTGGACGCTGCCCGCGGATCTGATTCCGTTGTGCCGTCCCGATCATCAACGCAAACATTTGGAAATCTGGCGGCCCACGTTGAACATCGACCGCACCGTCACCTGGCGTCACCGCGATACCGGACAGACCATCACCACCCACCCACGCTGACGTTCGGAATGAACCAAGTGGTCCTGGTGCGAAACTGCGGAAGCCTGGTGCCCCCAGTCGGACTCGAACCGACACTGTGCGGATTTTAAGTCCGCTGCCTCTGCCAATTGGGCTATAGGGGCGCGACCCACAGCATGCCACGAGTGCGTTGTGTCGGCGTCGGCGGATGGACGGCTGAGTCCCTTGTGCCCGCGGCCGACCCACATTCGCGTCGTCAAACGATGGACAAAAGGGTTGACGCGCTGACTTACTACCGATAACTTAACGGGGGTAACCGTCCTTCCACGGCTGGAGTGGCCATGCTGGATCGTCTGACCCGACTTGTGACCGGTTTCCCGAAAAGCGTTCTGGCCGTGGCCTTCATCCTCCTCGTGGGTGGCGGTCTCTACGGCGCGTCGGCGGCGAGTCACTTACTCGCCGGCGGCTACGAGGATCCGAATTCCGAATCCGCCAAAGCCGCCGCGGTCATCGACGACACCTTCGGTCGCGGCGGTCCACAGATCGTCCTCAAACTCGACGGTGCGCCGGGCACGGACATGGCGACCGATCCGGCGGCTGTCGCCACCGGACGGCAGATCATTTCCGAACTATCCGCCAATAGCCACGTGCAGCAACAGATCGTGTCGGTCTGGACCAATCCTGACTTGGCGCCCGCATTGTTGAGCAAGGACAAGTCGTCGGCGCTCATCGTTGCGACCATCGCCGGTGGTGAGAACGACGCACCGCGCTACGCCGACGAGATCGCCCAGCACTACAGCGGCACTCGCGACGGCATCACCATCCGCGCCGGCGGTCAGGCGATGGTCTTCCATGACGTCAACGAACAGACCACACGTGACCTCGCCGTCGCCGAGGCCATCGCGATCCCGATCAGCTTCCTGGTCCTGATCATCGTGTTCGGGGGAGTGGTGGCGGCGCTGCTGCCGATCCTCGTCGGTGTGGTCGCGATCGTGGTGACCTTCGCGATGCTGCGCGTCATCGGATCACTGACCGATGTCTCGATCTTCGCGCTGAACCTCACCACCGCAATGGGTTTGGCGCTGGCCATCGACTACACGCTGCTGCTGGTCACCCGATATCGCGAAGAGCTGGCCGCCGGCCGCGACACCCGCTCGGCGATCGGGGTGATGATGCACACCGCCGGACGCACCGTCGCATTCTCCGCCATCACCGTCGCATTGTCGTTGTGCGCCTTGGCGATCTTCCCGATGTATTTCCTGCGATCGTTTGCGTATGCCGGCCTCGGCGTCGTGGTCGTGGCGGTGGTCGCCGCCCTCGTGCTCACCCCCGCGATCCTGGTATTGCTCGGCGCCCGGATCGACGCCCTCGACGTCCGCCGCGCCGCCCGCCGACTGTTCCGGCGCCCGCCACCGACCTCCGTGCCGATCGAACGGTCCGCGTGGTACCGATTCGTCAGTTGGGTACTGCGGCACGCCGTTCCGGTGGGTGCAGCAGTGATCTTGATACTGCTCGTGCTCGGTGCACCGTTCGCGTCGATCACCTTCGGCTTCCCCGACGACCGCGTCTTACCCAAAGACGCCTCGGTGCATCAGGTGACACAGGAGACCCGTACCGAGTTCACCGAAAACCTTTCCGGCGCAACGACTGTCGTCGTGACCGGGGGTGACGCACAGGCCAGGACCGAATACGCACAGGCACTGTCCCGCGCCGACGGTGTGAGCTCGGTGTCGGGAGCCGCGGGCACCTTTGTCGAGGGACGGCAGGTGGCGCCGCCGCAGCCGGCCGACCTCCACATCGGCACGGGTGGCGATCAGGCCACCGCATTGTTGTCGGTGACCGGCAGTGCCGAGCCCCTGACCGACGCCGGCGCCGCCGAGCTCACCGCGCTACGTGCGGTCGCGGTACCGGCGGGCATGACCGCACAATTCGCGGGGCTACAAGCCACCAACACCGACACCGTCGACTCCATCTACGGGCATCTGCCGTGGGTACTCGGCGTGATCGCGATCGCGACCTTCATCCTGCTCTTCTTGTTCACCGGTAGTGTCGTGCTCCCGCTCAAGGCGCTGGTCCTCAACGTGCTGTCGTTGTCGGCGACGTTCGGCGCGATGGTGTGGTTCTTCCAGGACGGGCACCTCGGCGGGCTCGGCACCACCGCGACCGGATACCTGGTGGCGACGATGCCGGTACTGATGTTCTGCATTTCCTTCGGCTTGTCGATGGACTACGAGGTGTTCCTGCTCGGGCGTATCCGGGAGGAATGGCTCGCCTCGGACCGGACGCGCAAGGCCAACGACCACGCTGTGGCCGTCGGCCTCGCACGCACCGGTCGGGTGGTCACCGCGGCTGCGCTGTTGATGAGCATCGTGTTCGCCGGAATTGCCGCGTCGGAGGTGTCGTTCATGCGGATGTTCGGCGTGGGCCTGACATTGGCGGTATTGATGGATGCGACGATCATCAGGATGTTGTTGGTGCCGGCGTTCATGCGGATCGCCGGGCGGGCCAACTGGTGGGCCCCGCGGCCGTTGCGAGCTCTGCACGATCGCATCGGATTGTCCGAGGGCGGCCCCGACCGACCACCCACCACCGACCCGCGACCGTCCGACCAGCCCACCCCCGATCAGCCCGCACCCCCTGAACAGGAGTCCCGTGAGTATCCAGAGGCGGCGAACCCGATCTCCCCGCGGGTCGGGTGAGCTGCTGGCCGACGAGATCATCGACGCCGCCACCGACCTGCTCCTCGACGAGAAGGAGGCCGCGGCGGTGTCGATCAGGGCGGTGGCGACCCGGGTCGGGGTGACCCCACCGTCGATCTACCTGCACTTCGCCGACAAAGATGCCCTCTTGGACGCGGTGTGCGCACGTTATTTCGGGCAACTCGACGAGCAGATGGCACGGGCGGAGGCGGGCCTCGACGATCCACTCGAGCGAGCGTTGTCCCTGGGGATGTCCTACATCCGGTTCGCCCTCGACACCCCCGTGCTCTACCGCCAGGCCTTCGCCCGGATCACCGCGGACAACCTTTCGAAAGTCGACGAGATACTCGCCGCATCGGCATTCGTGCACTTCTCGCGTACTGTCGGCGAACTCGCCGAGGCGGGTATGTTCCCGGCGTCGCAGGTGGCCGACATCGTCCTCGAATGGTGGTCCGCCGCGCACGGCATCGCGTCGTTGATGATCTCGAAACCCAGCTTGAACTGGGGTGACGATCTGGCCCGCGCCGAGACGATGCTGCGGTCGGTGTGCCTGGGGCGGGTGGTGATGGGCGTTGCCGAGTGCCGCGAACCCGACGCACTCCGCGGGTTCCTGGCCCGGCTGCGCGATAGCTGACGCCGCAGCGGTGCCCGGGGGCCCGCACCGGCCCCCGACAGTGATGGTCAAGAGAAGGTAAAGTCGGAACTCCGTGGGGCGATCACCCGTTGTTCCCCCGAGACGAGATGTCCACTCACGTCCAGATACGTCCACTCACGTTCAGATAGGGAGCGCCAGGTGCGAGATAGCAGCAATCCGGTGATGCGCGGCGTCGTCCGCGACAATCAGAAGGCCGGTGGCTATGCGGGCTTCGGCACCGGTGCGGCCGGTGCCGGTCAGGCAGCCATGTACGGCGGCCAGTACGGTCAGCAGGTCCCGCCGTACACCCAGCAGCCCGCGCCGGCGGCGACGCGGCAGCTGACCATCGACGACGTCGTCACCAAGACGGCCATCACTCTCGGTGTGCTGACGGTGTCGGCGATCGTGTCGTATTTTCTCTCCTCGGCCAATCCCGCGATCGCCGGTCTGCTCTGCGGCGTCGGCGCCATCGTCGGCCTGGTCCTGGTGCTCGTCGCATCGTTCGGACGCAAGCAGGACAACCCGGCCATCGTGCTGGCCTACGCGGTGTTCGAGGGCTTGTTCGTCGGCTCCCTCTCCTACGTCTTCGCCAACTGGGTGGTCAGTGGGACCAGTGCAGGCGCCCTGATCGGGCAGGCCGTCCTCGGCACCTTCGGTGTGTTCTTCGGCATGCTTCTGGTCTACAAGGTGGGTGCCATCCGGGTGACCCCCCGATTCACCCGCATGCTGTTCGCCGGACTCATCGGCGTCATCGTCCTGATGGTCGGCAACCTGATCATGGGCCTGTTCACCGGTGGCGCCGGCATCCTGCGCGACGGCGGCCCGATCGCCATCATCTTCTCGCTGGTGTGTATCGCACTGGCCGCATTCAGCTTCCTCGTCGACTTCGACGCCGCCGACCGCCTCATCCGTGCCGGCGCCCCCGAACGGGCAGCCTGGGGTGTGGCCCTCGGTCTGACCGTCACCCTGGTCTGGCTCTACGTCGAGATCCTGCGTCTGCTGAGCTACTTCCAGTCGCGTTAGCGGCGGACCACAGAACCGACAACGAACAACCCCGCCCCGGAATCTTCCGGGGCGGGGTTGTTCGTCTGTCGTGGCTATCAGCTCAGGCGCTCGAGCACCATCGCCATGCCCTGACCGCCGCCGACGCACATCGACTCGATGCCGAAGGTCTTGTCGTGGGTCCGCAGGTTGTTGAGCAGTGTGGTGGTGATGCGGGCGCCGGTCATGCCGAACGGGTGGCCCAGCGCGATCGCGCCGCCGGAGACATTGAGCTTGTCGTGGTCGATGCCCAGCGTGGCGGCCGAACCGAGCACCTGCACCGCGAAAGCCTCGTTGATCTCGACGAGATCGATGTCGGACAACGACATCCCCGACACCTTGAGCACCTTGCGGATCGCCTCGATCGGACCGAGCCCCATGATCTCCGGTGACAATCCGGTGGCGGCGGTGGCCACGACGCGGGCCAGCGGCGTCAGACCGAGCTCCTTGGCCTTGGTGTCGCTCATGATCACCAGGGCGGCCGCACCGTCATTGAGCGGGCAAGCGTTGCCTGCGGTGATGACACCGTCGGGTCGGAACACCGGCTTGAGCTGGCTGACCTTCTCGTAGGTGGTGCCCGCCCGGGGCCCGTCATCGGTGCTGACGACGGTGCCATCGGGCAGGGTCACCGGATCGATCTCGCGCGCGAAGAAGCCGGACTTGATGGCCTCCTCGGCACGGTTCTGGCTGCGCACGCCCCAGCGGTCCTGGTCTTCGCGGGAGATCCCGGTGAAGGAGGCGACGTTCTCGGCGGTCTGGCCCATCGCGATGTACACATCGGGCAGGAGGCCGTCCTCGCGTGGGTCGTGCCACTTCGGGGCGCCACCCGCCGCGGCCTTCTCGGTGCGGGTGAGCGCGTCGTCGAAGCTCGGGTTCTTGGAGTTCGGGGCGCCGTCGGCACCGCCGGAGATCCCGAAGCTCGAGACGCTCTCCACGCCGCCGGAGATGAAGACATCACCCTCGCCGGAACGGATGGCGTGCAATGCCATCCGGGTCGTCTGCAGCGACGACGAACAGTAGCGGTTCACGGTCACGCCGGGGATGTGATCGTAGCCGAGCTCGACGGCGAGCACGCGGCCGATGTTGTAGCCGCCCTGCCCGGCGGGCTGGCCGATTCCCCAGTGGATGTCCTCGATGTCCTTCGGGTCGAGTTCGGGGACCTTGGCCAGCGCGGCGGCGATCATCTGACGGGACAACTCGTCCGGGCGAATGTCTTTGAGAGACCCCTTCGCGGCACGGCCGATAGGGGAGCGGGCATGGGCAACGATCACGGCTTCAGGCATGTGGCCCACGTTACTTCACGCCCTCCGCGGCCGGTGGCGAGCCCGGCGGCGTCGTGGGACGCACCAGCGGCAAGAAGACCTCGTCGACGATCTGCTCGAGCGTCTCGTCGGGCACCGGTGCGAGTGTCATCAATACCTCGTGCCGGTAGAGCGAGAACGGCAGCCCCGCCACCCGCGGTGTGAGCCGATCGGGATCTGCCTCGCCGCGCTGCACGGCGCGATCCAGGATCTTCTCCATGGCGGTCGTCCGCTCGCCGATCAGGATGGCGCGCAGATCGCCGGGGGTGGCGCCGGTTTCGGCGTAGTACTCGCCGAGGGTGGCGCTGAACATGACGACGATGTCGGAGCGATTGCGGTTGGCGTCGCGCAATGCGGCGAGCACGTCGCCCCGCAGCGTGCCGGTGTCGGGGTAGATGGGTGCGGCCACCTGGCCGCGGCGCGCGATCAGCGCGCGCACCAGCTCGGCCCGATTGGACCAGCGGCGATAGAGCACCGGCCGGCTGGTGCCGGCGCGTTCGGCGACCGCCTCGAACGTCAGCCCGCCGTATCCGCGCTCGCGGAGCTGCTCCCACGCGGCGTCGAGGATCGCCGCTTCGAGTTCGGCGCCGCGTCGTCGGGTCGGCTTGTCCGGGTCATCAAGATCCACTTGCGTATCTTAACCGAGCGGCATAGTGTGTGGATAGAAGATACGAGAATGTATCTTATTGACTTCTGAACGAATCGAGGAGTGCGATGTCCACCGAGACTGCGCGTGTCCCATCCCCGTCGGAGCAAGGGATCCCGCCCCAGGCGCGCCGCGTCGCCTGGGCCGTCATCGCCGGCCTGGTGGCCCCGGTCCTCGACATGACGATCGTGACCATCGCGCTCACCGGGTTGAGTCGTGATCTGCACGCGCCGCTGAGCACCGTGCAATGGGTGAGTACCGGGTATCTGCTCGCGCTCGCCGTCGCGGTGCCCCTCGCGGGCTGGACCGCCACCCGATTCGGCTCCCGGGCCGCGTGGACGGCCGGCCTCGGCCTCTTCTTCGCGGGCTCGGTGGCGTGTGCGGCATCGTGGAACATCGGCTCGCTCATCGCGTTTCGGGTGCTGCAGGGACTCGGTGCCGGCCTGATCATGCCGCTGATGACCTCGATCCTGGTGGCGGCCTCCGGTGGGGTGGCACTCGGGCGCATGGTGGCGATGGTGAGTCTGCCGACGGCGCTCGGACCCATTCTCGGACCCGTCGTCGGCGGCGTCATCCTGAACTGGCTCAACTGGCGCTGGCTGTTCCTGGTGAACGTGCCGCTGTGCATCCTCGCGCTGATCCTCGCCCGGCGCATTCCCTCCGACAAGACGGCGGGCACGCGACTGGACGTGCCAGGGCTACTCCTGCTGGCACCGGGTCTCATCGCGCTCCTGCTGGGATTGTCCAACGCGCACAATGGAATCGGCCGGGCCGACGTCGTCGTTCCGGTGGTCATCGGCGCGGTGCTGTTGGCCGGGTTCACCTGGCACGCGCTGCGCACATCCGGCCGGCCCCTGGTCAACGTGCGTGAACTGCGGCGGCGATCGGTCACCGCGTCGTCGGTGGGCCTGTGCTTCTTCGGTATCGCGTCGGCCGGCGTGATGCTGTTGATGCCGTTGTACTTTCAGCAGGTGCGCGGCGACTCGGTGCTGCAGGCGGCGCTGCTGCTGATCCCGCAGGGAGTCGGGGCGCTGGCCACACGCAGCCTCGCCGGCCGCCTGACCGACACCATCGGGGCCCGATGGGTGGCCGTCACCGGCTTCGCGGTGGTGGCCCTCGCGACGGTGCCCTTCGCATTCGCCGGGGCGCATACGAACACCATCTGGTTGATGGTGGTGCTGCTGGTTCGCGGATTCGGCCTGGGCACGTTGCTCTCGCCGGTCATGGCCGCCGGATTCATGGGCCTGCCGGGAGCCGCCCGACACGATGTGAGCATGCTGACCAGGGCATTTCAGCAGGTGGGCGGGTCGTTCGGGACGGCGTTGCTGGCCGTGGTGCTCACCGCCGGGATGGGCGCGGGCACCGGATTCAGCGACGCGTTCTGGTGGGCGAGCGCGCTGGCGGCGGCCGGTGCGGTGGCCGCACTTCTCCTACCGGACGCCCGCGCAGAGTGAACGATCGCCGGGTCGCGTGCCCGGCCGGGGCTCATCGCACGTCGCGCGCGACCCGCAGGATCTTGTCGGTGAGTTTGCTGTTGTCCACCGACGGCGACACCTCGGGCGGTTGCGGCAGCGGCTCGGGACCCCACTGGCCCAGGGCGGCAAGGACTTCGGGCAGGAGGATGTCGGCGGCGAGTTCGTAACCGTCGGCCGACGGGTGATACCTGTCGAAGGAGAGCATCCGATCTGGGGCGTCCCGGAAATCCTCGGAGAGCAGATCGGCCATCGGCACCGCGCGGCCGCCGGCCGAGAGCACCGCGGCCTTCTGGCGCGCGGCCAGCCGCATTCCCCACACCCGCAGGACGCTGCGCAACGGCTGCGGGATCGCGGTGATCACCCCGAAGTCCGGGCAGGTCCCGACGATCACTTCGGTGTCGATGGTCCGCAACCGGGTGACCGCGGCGCCGAGCCGACTGGCCGAGGTGCGAATGCCGTTGCGTGCGGTGACGTCGTTCGCGCCGACGAGGATCACCGCGACGTCGGGGTGATCGCCGGCGATCAGCATGGCATCGATCTGGGCGCCCAACCCCTTCGACGTGGCGCCCACGATCGCCTTGTTGCTGTATCGGACCACCTGGCCGGTGTCGAGTGCCACGCGCCGGGCCAGGCGTGCGCCCGGTGTCTGCACGCCGGTGTCGGCGCCGAGTCCGGCCGCGGTGGAGTCACCGAAAACCGCAAGATGCAATCCGATCTCGGCGCGGTTGTCGCGGGTGACGCGGTGCGGCCCGCTGCCGTCGCGACGGTAGATGCCGTCACCATCGGGGGCGTCGTCGGTGCGATGCGGGATGACGGTGCGGACCTTTTGGGCCTGCCAGACGAGCAGGTTGTAGCCGCCCCACGTGAGTCCCGCGGCGGTGGTGGCCGCGGCGGCGGTGGTTCCGAGATCTCGAAGCAGGCGGTGGTCGGTGGAGTGCGGACCGGTCACGACTGCCAGCGTAGCGATCAACCCGGGAGCCACCGGTGGATCCGCATGTCGGCGAGCCGGAGGGCGCGCGGCGATGGCCGAACCGACGTCGGATGGAACTCTCGGGCGTCGTTCTGGGACCATGAGGTCATGCGCATCGCCAATCACGTCGTCGACCTGGTGGGCAACACACCCCTGGTCAAACTCAATTCGGTGGTCACGCCCGGTTCGGGCATCGTCGCGGCCAAGGTGGAGTACCTCAATCCCGGGGGCAGCAGCAAGGACCGCATCGCCCTGCGGATGATCGAGGCGGCCGAGAAATCCGGTGAACTCAAGCCCGGCGGCACGATCGTCGAACCCACTTCCGGCAACACCGGCGTCGGGCTGGCCCTGGTCGCGCAGCAGCGCGGCTACCACTGCGTGTTCGTGTGCCCCGACAAGGTCGGCGAGGACAAGCGCAATGTGCTGCGCGCCTACGGGGCCGAGGTCGTCGTCTGCCCCACGGCCGTGGCCCCGGAGCATCCCGACAGCTACTACAACGTCTCCGACCGGCTGGTCCGGGAGATCGACGGCGCCTGGAAACCCAACCAGTACGCCAACCCGGCCGGACCGCAGAGTCACTACGAGACGACCGGCCCGGAGATCTGGGCCGACACCGACGGCACGGTCACCCACTTCGTGGCCGGCGTCGGGACCGGCGGGACCATCACCGGCACCGGGCGCTACCTCAAGGAGGTCTCGGGCGGTTCGGTCAAGGTGGTCGGCGTCGATCCCGAGGGGTCGGTCTACTCCGGCGGCACCGGCCGGCCCTACCTGGTCGAGGGCGTCGGCGAGGACTTCTGGCCGGCGGCCTACGACCCGAGCGTGCCCGACGAGATCATCGCGGTCTCCGACGCCGATTCGTTCGACATGACCCGGCGCCTGGCCCGCGAAGAGGGTCTGCTCGTCGGCGGATCGTGCGGGATGGCCGTCGTCGCCGCACTGGAGGTCGCGCGGCGCGAGGGCCCCGACGCCGTCGTCGTCGTCCTGCTGCCCGACGGCGGACGCGGCTATATGGCCAAGATCTTCAACGACGAGTGGATGAGCAGCTACGGCTTCCTGCGCACCCCGCTCGACGCGAAGGCCACCGAACCCCTCGTCGGCGACGTGCTGCGCGGCAAGACCGGGGCAATGCCCGATCTGGTGCACACCCACCCGTCGGAGACGCTGCGCGATGCCATCGAGATCCTGCGCGAATACGGTGTATCGCAGATGCCGGTCGTCGGTGCCGAACCCCCGGTGATGGCCGGTGAGGTGGCCGGTGCGGTCACCGAGCGGGATCTGCTGAGTGCGGTGTTCGAGGGACGCGCCAGTCTGGCCGATCCGGTCTCGGCGCACATGGGAGAACCATTCCCGCTCATCGGGGCCGGCGAACCGGTCTCGGCGGCGACCAAGGCGCTCTCGGACACCGACGCGCTGATGGTCGTCGAGGACGGCAAACCGACCGGCGTCATCACCCGCCACGATCTACTGGCCTTCGTCAGCACCCATCCGACCATCACCGCCGGCTGACCCGGCACCCGACGTCCACTCAGCGAGGAGTTCTCACGTGAGCCTGCACCGCCGCCGCCGCGGCTTCGCCACCGAAGCCATCCACGCCGGTTACGATCCCGACGCCCGCACCGGGGCCGTCAACGTACCGATCTACGCCAGTTCGACTTTCGCCCAGGACGGGGTCGGCGGCCTGCGTGACGGATTCGAGTACGCCCGCACCGGAAATCCGACGCGCCGAGTGCTCGAGGCGAACCTCGCAGCCATCGAAAGTGGCACCTACGGACGAGGATTCGCCTCCGGCATGGCGGCCACCGACGCGTTGTTGCGCGCCACGCTGCGTCCCGGCGATCACCTGGTGATCCCCAATGACGCATATGGCGGCACCTTCCGGCTGATCGACAAGGTCTTCACGCAGTGGGGCATCACCTACTCGGTGGCCCCGGTGACCGACGCCGACGCCGTCCGCGCGGCGATCACGCCGCAGACCAAGCTGGTCTGGGTGGAGACCCCCACCAACCCGCTGCTCAACGTCGGTGACATCGAGCAACTCGCCCAGATCGCCCACGAGGCGAACGCAAAACTGGTGGTGGACAACACCTTTGCCACGCCGTACCTGCAGCAGTCGTTGGTGCTCGGCGCCGACGTGGCGCTGCATTCGACCACCAAATACCTGGGCGGCCACTCCGACGTCGTCGGCGGGGCGTTGGTGACCAACGATGCCGAACTCGACGACGCGTTCGCCTTCTTGCAGAACGGGGCCGGTGCGGTGCCCGGACCGTTCGACGCCTACCTGACCATTCGCGGCATCAAGACCCTCGCCGTGCGGATGGAAAAGCACTGCGACAACGCCGAAGCCGTCGTCGACTACCTCTCGAACCACGACCACATCGAACGCGTGCTGTACCCGGGACTGACAACCCATCCGGGCAACGAGATCGCCGGCAAGCAGATGAAGCGCTTCGGCGGGATGGTGTCGGTGCTGGTCTCCGGCGGCATCGAGGAGGCCAAGAAGTTCTGTGCGCGCACCGAGGTGTTCACCCTCGCCGAATCCCTCGGCGGCATCGAATCCCTCATCGAACATCCCGGTGCCATGACGCACGCGTCGACGGCCGGCTCGCTGCTGGAGGTCCCGGCCAATCTGGTGCGTCTGTCGGTGGGCATCGAGGACATCGACGACATCCTCGGCGACCTGGAGCAGGCCCTGCAGTAGCCGGCCGGCTTCGGCTGCGGTGACCGCGCAGGGCGGGTAATTTGGCGTGCACCATGTTGATCACCGAGGCCGAGATCGCCCACGCCGTCGCGGCATTGGCCCCGGTCATGCGCCGCACACCCATGGTTGCCTCGCGGGTCCTGAGCGAACGCGCCGACGCCGATGTCTGGCTCAAGTGTGAAAACCTGCAGCGCACAGGGTCTTTCAAACCACGCGGCGCCTACTACCGGATCAGTCGGCTCTCCGCCGAGGAGCGTGAGCGGGGCGTCGTCGCCGCGAGCGCCGGCAATCATGCGCAGGGCGTCGCGTGGTCGGCGAGCAGCCTGGGTATCTCGGCGCGCGTGTACATGCCGGTCGGGGCGGCGCTGCCCAAGATCGCGGCCACCCGCGCCTACGGCGCCGAGGTCGAACTCGTCGGAGCCACCATCGACGAATCCCTGCTCGCCGCATCCGAATTCGCCGACCGGACCGGTGCGGTCCTGATCCATCCGTTCGATCATCGCGACATCGTGACCGGGCAGGCGACGGTCGGTGTCGAGATCTGCGAGCAGATGCCCGACGTGTCGACGATCGTGGTGCCGCTCGGTGGTGGGGGACTGATCGCCGGGATCGCGGCAGCGGTCAAGCCGGTGCGCCCGGACGTTCGGATCATCGGCGTGCAGGCCGCGCAGGCGGCGGCGTGGCCGCAATCGCTCGCACGCGGTGCGCCGGTGGCGGCGACGCGGATGAACACCATGGCCGACGGCATCGCGGTGGCGCGACCCGGTGACGTGCCGTTCGCGCATGTCACCGAACTCGTCGACGAGGTGGTGACGGTGCCCGAGAACGCGTTGGCGAGAGCTCTACTGCTCATACTCGAGCGGGCCAAGCTCCTCGTCGAACCGGCCGGCGCGGCCGGGGTGGCCGCCGTCGTCGAGGGCGTCTGCGGCGAGTTGTCGGGGCAGGTGTGCGTGGTGGCGTCGGGCGGCAACATCGATCCGCTCGTCCTCAGTCACGTCACTACGACGGGCCTGCGCGCAGCAGGCCGCTTTCTGACCGTCACCGCCACCGTGCCCGATCGTCCCGGTGGTCTCATCTCGCTGTTGGACATGCTGCGCGAGCAGGGCGCCAGCGTGGTCGACGTCGTGCATTCGCGTGTGGCGCAAGGGCTTGCGCTCGGCGAGGTGCAGGTGACGGTGAGCGCCGAGACCCGCGGGCCCGATCATCAGGCCGTGGTGCGGGCGGCCCTGGTCCGGGCGGGTTTTCTGCGCTGAACGCGCTGTCTGCCGACCGGCATCGTCGGTCAGGTCTGTGGGCTCAGGTGCGCGAAGTGCCGCAGGGTGTCGGACTCGATCGTCTTGAAGACCGGCACCGACGCCGGATTGGAGAACGCGTTGAGGGCGCGCGACGGACCGAGTTCGAGCGCGAACGTCCACACCAGGCGTGCACCGACCGCCGCCGGGGTGACCTCGGTGTACTCGCCGAACCGCCGCATCCCCGGAACGTTGACCGACGCGACGCGGAAGGCGTTGCGGTACGTGGCGTTCGCCGGCTCCTCGGTCCAGTCGAAGAAATACTCCGAGAGCGTCACGAACCCCGGCGCCAGCCTCGCGCGGCGGGTGGTGCCGACCCCGTACGGGGCCGCGGAGGTGAACTCGACCGACTTGATGGCCTTGCACCAGTCGAGGGTGTGTTGCCGGGTCAACTCCGCCCACGCGCGCTGTGGCGACACGGGGATGTTCACCTCGATCCGGTAGGAGATCGGTGCCGAGTCGAAGAAGTCGAGGTCAAAGGGTTCGAGATCATACGTGCGTGCCATCGCTCGACAGTAGCGAGTGCTGCGTCGCCGGGACATGGCTGTAGGAAATCTCCGGCCATCGGTTCCACTACGCTGGCGGGGTGGCGAACGAAGGGGACGTGATCATCGGGCTGCTCGGTCCGGTTTCGATCATCGCTGCGTCGCACCCTGATTCGGATTCGGAGATCCCGTCGGTCAGACCGGTCCCGGGAATCCGCGCCAAACGGCTACTGGCCTCGCTGGCGCTCGCCGACGGGCGGACGCGCTCGGCCGACCGGCTCATCGCCGATGTGTGGGGTGACGAGCCGCCGCGGTCGCCGGCCGCGGCGCTGCACACCCAGATCTCGAGGCTGCGTCAACTCCTCGGTTCCGAGCACCTTCAGGGTTCGGGCAGCGGCTATCGGCTGGTGGGCTGCCGAACCGATCTGGACGTGGTGGACGAGCTGGCCGGCGCCGACGATGACCCGACTCTGCGCCGGGCCGCGCGATGGTGGCGGGGCGCACCGGGAGACGATCTCGGGATCGACGCCCCCGGCGGCCTCGTCGACCGGCTGGGTGCCCGCGCGCAAGAGCTCTCCGATCGCCTCGATAGGTCGCGGTTCGCTGCGGCGAGGCGGTCGGGTGACTCGGCCACCGCACGCATGATTGCCGAAAGACGTTGTCATACCGATCCTCTCGATGAGACCGCGCACCTCGACCTGATGCAGGTGCTGGCCGATCAGGGGCGTGGTGCCGATGCGATCGCTGTCTACGGCGCGCTGCGTCGACGACTCTCGGCCGAACTCGGCGTCGACCCCGGTGCTCCGATCACCACCCTGTACAACGAGTTGCTGGCCGGCTCCGGCGGCGCGGCGGTGCCCGGGCCCACCGATGCCGCACGCCCGACCCGGTTGGGGCGTGGCGCCGGCCTGCTCTCCGACACCACCGAACTCATCGGCAGACAAGATGACGTCGACGCGATCGTGGCCGCGTTCGACGAGAGTCGCGTGGTCACGATCCAGGGTCCCGGCGGCGTCGGCAAGACGCGGGTGGCCAATCGCGTGGGTCATCTACTCGTCGAGGCCGGGGCGTCGGTGTTCTATGTGCCGCTGGCGCCGATCCGCGCAGACGACGACGTCGTGCCCGCCATCGCGGCGGCGCTCGGCGTCGGCGAGGCCGACCTCAGCGGCAATCGTCCGCGGCTGAATGTCGGGGATCTGCAAGCCCGGCTCCTCGACGCGATCCGGGGCCGCGATGTGTTGTTGATCCTCGACAACTGTGAGCAGGTCATCGAGCGTTGCGCCCAGGTCGTGGCCGACCTGTTGGCGGCCGACGACACCATCCGGGTGGTGGTCACCAGCCGCGCACCCCTGATGCTGGCCGCCGAGCGCATTCATCTGCTGCCGACCCTCGACGCGCACGCCGCGGGATCGGCGGTGAAATTGTTCACCGCCCGCGCCCGCGCAGTACGACCAGATGCGGTGCTGGAGCCCGAACACGTCGCAGAGCTGTGCCGGCATCTCGACGGTCTGCCGCTCGCGATCGAGCTTGCGGCCGCACGGATCCGGACCATGACCGTCGAGGAGATCCGCGCGCGGCTCGTCGAGCGATTCGCGTTGCTGCGCGGCGCCGATCGCGGTGCGCCCGACCGGCATCGCACCCTGTATGCGGTCATCGACTGGAGTTGGGAACTCCTCGACGACGACGCGCGTGTCGCACTGACGCGGCTGTGCCGATTCCCCGGCGGGTTCGACGCCGATGCCGCGCAGACGGTGTTGGGCTACCGCGGGTTCCGGCTCCACGACACCCTCGCCGCACTGGCCAACCAGTCGTTGCTCACCGTCGTCGAGAGTGACGGGCGGGTGCGGTACCGGATGCTGGAGACCGTGCGCGAATTCGGTGAGGACAAGCTCGCGGCCTCGCCGGCACAGTCCGTGCAGGTGCAACAGAGTATGTGGCGTTGGGCCCGCGACTTCTCCGGCGCGGTGACCGCACGCTACGACGAGGGGGTCGACGACGTCCTCGTGGCCACGGTCGCCGCGGACGCGGAAAATCTTGCCTGGGTGCTGCGCGGCTGCCTCGATGAGGTGGCCGGTGAGGTTCATCGCCATGGCTCCGAGGAACTCTCGGATGCACTGCTCACGGTGATCCGTGTCTATCCGGTACTCGCCGCCTACTGGATGTCGCGCGGGTTACATGCCGAGGTGATGTCCTGGGGCACAAGGATTCTGACGATAATTCCGACCCCGCCACGGAATGTGTCCGACGCCGGCCTGCGCCGCGACTGGCAGGCGACCCTGATGACCTCGAGCGTGCATCAAGTGATGATGCGCCGCGACGTGCGGTTGCTCGCCACCGCCCGCTTTCACCTGCGCGTGCTGTACCGACCGGAGGCGACGTATGACGAGCCGATGGACCTGTTGTCGGCGTGTGCGCTGAGCCGGACCCCCCTCGGGGCGGTGCGCCACATCGTCCGTGGGATCGGCGCGAGCGCGGACCGGGTGGTGACGACGGCCCTCGCGGCCCGGATGAACCTGCGGGAGAATCTCGGCGATCTCGAGGGCGCGCTGCGCGACGGAATGGAATTGCAGGACCGGGCGATGACGAGTGGTGACTCGTGGATGTCGTCGATGGTCGAGGTCAGTCTCGGCGGCATCCTGGGGCAGCAGACGTACTGGCGTGAGGCCGTCGTGCACTACCGCAAGGGTATCGACGAACTCGTCCGGCTCGGCGCCTACGACGACGAGATCCAGACGCGTACGTATCTCGTGGTGGCGCTGGTCGCGCTCGGTGACCTGGCCGCGGCGGCCGTCGAATTGGCCGGTCTGTCCGACGGATGGACGCCCGAACAACCTGACCCACAAGGTGATCCGGAACTCGGCGCCGCGATGATGCTTGCCCACGCGGAATTCGAATTCGCGCGGGGCAACAGCGAAGTCGCGGGCGGCCTCTATCACCGGGCGGGCGTGCTGCTGGCGACCGAACATCCGCTGGGCGCGCAGGATCCCGGGATGCTGATGATGGTCAGTGTCGTCGTGATCGGATTGATGCGGGTGGGCCGAGTCGATCGGGCACGCAGCTACCTTCCGATTCTCGGCGAGGGGGTGGCCGCGACGTTGTCGGCGTTCGGGTGGCGTGACTCGCCGCAGGCCGGCGCGATGGCCCTGGCCGCCGGGTACACCCTGTGCGCCGACCCGGCGACTCGTGGTGACGGAGCCCGACTGATGATGGCGGGACTGCGGCTTCGCGCCCGGCTGGACTACCCGGGGTTCGTCTACGCACGCGACCACATGCAAGAACTGACGGGCTTCTCGGATGCGGAGTGGGCGGCCGAGTCCGCTGTGGTCGCCGATATGTCTCGACACCAGGCGGCCACGCAGGTGCGGACCATCCTGGCGTCGAGACATCCGGAAAACGATCAGGCGTTGCGCATGTAGGCGCGTACTGCCAACGGCGCGAACACCGCGGTGATGACAGCCGCCCCGATCAGTGACCAGACCACGTGGATGCCGACGTGGCCGTTGGCGGTGAGCTCACGGACCGCGGTCACGAGGTGGCTGATGGGATTGACATTGACGAAGCCCTGCAACCAGCCCGGCATCGTGTCGACCGGTACGAAGGCGTTGGACATGAAGGTCAGCGGGAACAGGATGAGCATCGAGATACCCTGTACGGCAGAGGCTTTGCTCATCAGGCAGCCCATGAGGGCGAAGATCCAGGAGATCGCGAAGCTGCACAGGATGACCAGCAACGCCGCGCCGATCGCGCCGAGCACATCGGGCCGCCAGCCCATGATGACGCCCATGACGATGGTCAGGGTCGTCGCGATCAGGTAGCGGATCATGTCGGCGAGCAGAGCACCGGCGAGGGGGCTGATACGCGCGATCGGCAGGGCACGGAATCGGTCGAAGACGCCCTTGTCCATGTCCTCGCGGAGCTGGGTGCCGGTGACGATCGACGTGGTGATCACGGTCTGGACCATGATGCCGGGGATGATGACCGGCAGATAGGACGAGATGTTGCCGCTGATGGCACCGCCGAAGATGTAGGTGAACATCAGCGTGAAGATGATCGGCTGCAGCGTCACGTCGAACAGCTGCTCCGGATTGTGCCGGATCTTGAGAACTCCGCGATATGCCATGGTGAACGACTGTCGTGCCGTTTCGGCAAGGCTGACAGAGGTTTTCACCTTGTCGCGGACATCGCGGGTGGTGATGGGCGCCGGACTGGTGCGGTCGAGGGTGGTGGTCATGGCTGGGTCTCCTCGGTGGTGGATCCGGTGCTGGGCTCGTCGGTGTTCTCGTCGGCCTCGGCAGGTTTGCCGGTCAGCGTCATGAAAACCTCGTCGAGGCTGGGCTTTTGGACGTTGATCTCGTCGACGGTGATGCCCTGCTCACGCATGGCGATGAGGATGTCGGGCACGAGGTCGGGTCGGTGCAGCGACGCCGAGATCCGGCCGGCCTCCGCCGACAGCGACGCGGGTTCACCGAGAAACCGCTCGACGATCGCGGCGACCGCCGGCGCGTCACCGCGATCGGCCGGGGTGAGTTGCAAGGTGGCCGCGCCGATGGAGTTCTTGAGTCCGTCAGCGGTGTCGTCGGCGATCACGCGGCCGTGATCGATGACGGCGATGCGGTCGGCAAGCTGATCGGCCTCGTCGAGGTACTGCGTGGTGAGCAGGACCGTCGATCCGCGCCGCACCAGGTTGCGGATGGTGTCCCACATCTGCGCGCGGGTCCGCGGATCGAGGCCGGTGGTCGGCTCGTCGAGGAACAACAGGGGCGGGGTGTCGATGAGGCTCGCCGCGAGATCGAGGCGACGGCGCATCCCGCCGGAGAAGTTCTTCAGCGGGCGGTCGGCGGCATCGTTGAGGGAGAACTCCTCGAGAAGTTCGTCGGCGCGGGTCCGGGCGGCCTTGCGGGAGAATCCGAGGAGCCGGGCGAACACGACGAGGTTCTGGGTGGCGGTGAGGTCCTCGTCGACCGAGGCGTACTGCCCGGTGACGCCGACCAGTGAACGCACGGCGACCGCGTCGGCGACGACGTCGTAGCCGAACACCTTCGCGGTACCCGCGTCCGGGCGTAGCAGGGTGGCCAGCATGCTGACCGTCGTCGTCTTCCCGGCCCCGTTGGGTCCGAGTACGCCGTACACCGAACCGGTGGGAACGGCCAGATCCACGCCGTCGACGGCGCGATTGCGTCCGAATGTCTTGACCAGTCCGTGGGCCTCGATGGCGAGCTCGGTTCCGGGAACCGATCCGCCCCGGGCCGGACTGGTGGTGAGTGCTGTGGTCATGGTGATCACCATGACCGGTGGCGCTGTCGCCGCTCTTACATCGGCTTACACGGCATCGGTGGTGTCTGTCGTCCATCCCGTGGGCGGGCAGTGGAGACGGGCGTCGGGGGTGGTCAGGCGGCGGTCACCGAAGGAAATGCCTCGGCCGGCAGATCGGAGCGGTAACGCACAACCGATCCGACCGGGCCCAGCCGGGATTCGACGGTGCGGATGGCAGCGGCGAGCTGCTCGGGGTCATCGACGTCGGCGACGAGCGCGACCGTATGCCCGTTGTTGCCGAGCATGTAGGGCACGACGTCGGAGTAGGCGCTGCTGACGACGGCCAGGGGCGCACCGGCGTCGAAGAGGACCGCGGCGTGGGCACCCACCGCCCGATCCTCGGTGAGGACGATCAGCGGCACCGCGGGTGCCGGTTTGTGCATGTGCATCGGACTCTCCGTTCACGGTTGTGGTGAGGTCGATGAGACCACCATGAACCCCCAGGTTGGTGCGGGTCTTCGAGCAGCCTGTGGAAAAGCTGTGATCTCCGGATCCGGCTGTGGATGGATTCCCGGCGGTCACGCCGATCGGCCCTAACCTCCTCGGTCATGGCGAAGCGACAGAAACGGCAGCGAGGGGTCAAACGGGCGCGCTCACAGGCGCGGCGGGCGGATCGGGCGGCCGCAGTCGCCGGCAGGCGGGTCCGCCGCGGTCCGATTCCAGCGGAGCCGTCGGGGCAGGGGATATCGGAGCGGGGGGTATCGGAGCAGGAGCTGTGGGGGCCGCTGAGCGTATTCCGGATTCGACAGTCGCTGATGGACGCATACCTGAATGTGAATGTTCTGGGAATGCTGATGAAGGACAATGCCGAACACCGTCTGGCCGACATTCAGGCGCGGCTCGCGGAGTTGGCGGCCGAAGACCGCGCTCCAGGCGACGACGAGACCATCGATGCTCGTCGCGCGGGCATGGAGCAGGCGATGGCCCTCGGGGAGATCGATGACCTCCTCGACTACTCGTCCAACGCGCTCGAGGCATTGGAGGCAACCACCCCGATCTGGGTACCGGACACCGTCGTGTCGGTGGTGTCGGCGATCGACGTCGGCGCCGGGGATACGAGCGGGCTGGCCGGACTGGGGCCGGAGGGGCTGATCCTGTTCGAGAAGCCGCCGGCCCGGGTGGTGCAGCGGAGTTCCGATGACCGCTCACCATCATCGGAATTCGATCTCGACGGGGTGCTGTGGTGGACGCTCGGTACCGCCGGACGGGAGGTCTGCCCCGAGTGTCTCGGCGCAGGTCTCATCGACGCAAGTGGTGTCGATGAGGACGCAGTTGTCGACGCCGAGACCACGCTGGCGATCGTGGCACTGACACGTGGCGATCTGTTGGACCCGCCGCAGCCGTCGTGGGAATCGTCGATGCTGCACGAGGCGACGGGCTTTGCCGTCCCGGTCGGCCACGAAGATGTCCTGCCCGGAAGCTCGATGGTGCCGTGGATAGAGGTGCTGACGCAGATCGGGCAAGCGTTGTGTGACAAAGAAATCGGTCTCCGGCGGTCCGGCTCCGGCCTGGTTGCAGGCCGGGCACCCGACGTCGCATGAGATAACCGGCATTCATCCGATCGGATGACGGAATCGACGGATTTGTCAGACCTCCTGAGGACAGTGTGTCGCGAGGCGGAGCCCACTTCCCGGGCACCGCACCGGCTCGAAGGAGATCGAGATGTCCACTTCCCAGGATTCGGGTGCGCCCGACGCGAACGCCACCGACCCGCAGGCGACGAGCCCGCTGCCGCCGTCCCCGCCCGGTGTGCCTCCGACCGGAACGGCCCAGTACGGCCAGCCCCAGTACGGCCAGCCCCAGTACGGCCAGCCCCAGTACGGCCAGCCCCAGTACGGTCAGCCCCAGTACGGGGCTCCAGGGCAGCCGAACCCGTTGCCGCCCAAGAAGAAGCGCAAGTGGCCGTGGATTCTCGGTGCCGTCGTCGTGCTCATCGTGATCATCGCGGTGGCCACCAGCACCGGCGGCTCCGACAGCTCTGCGCCCAGCGGTTCGGCGCCCGATGGCGCGCCGGCAGCTCCGCGCAACAACGGCGGGGGCGAACAGACTGCCGGGCTCAACACCCCGGTGCGTGACGGCAAGTTCGAGTTCGTCGTGACCGGCGTGGAGAAGGGGCTCGCCAGCGTTGGCGACAACCCATATCTGACAGAGCAGGCACAGGGACAGTTCGTGGTCGTCACGATGACCGTCAAGAACATCTCCGACAAGGCATACGGTTTCACGCCGTCGGACCAGAAGTTGCTCGACGGCCAGAAGCGTGAGTTCGAGCCCAGCACGTCGGCGCAGATCGCGCTCGGCGGTTCCGATATCCCGGTGTGGGACAACATCAATCCCGGCAACACGGTGACGGCGAAGGTCGTCTTCGACATGCCCAAGGATGCTGTCCCGGCCGCCATCGAACTGCACGACTCGATGTTCTCCGGCGGTGTGAAGGTCAACCTCGGCTGACGAAGGACGCGTGTGCTCCACAGGGCACCTCTGGTGCCCTGTGGAATTCTTCGTCGGGGCTGGGCCGCAACGGACTTACGCTGCTGCGTATGGGACGACGACATCACCACACACCGAAGCGCGCCGCAACCGAGAAGGATTGGCGCACCGATCTCGAGCGGGAATTCCGTGAGGCGAAAGATCCGCAGGCGCAGACGGTCTCGCCGTGGGGCCCGGGGTGGGCGCCGGTCGTGCACTCCACCCTGGCGGTGACGTATCGGTACCTGATGGCCGAGTGGCCGCAGTACATCGAAGTCATCGAACGTCGTCTCGCAGACAGTGACAAGCGCATGAACGCCATGGAACGCCGGGGCAAGGGCCACACCGATGCGTTCGCGCGTCTGTACGACGACTCGGTCGACGATGCGCTCATGCTGCGCGACGTGCGCGGGCTGCTGCGGACCGCGACGCAGGTCAGTGCGGCACTCGCCGAGGTTCGGCCGACATGGGTGCCGGCGACCGCGACCGCGGTGCTCGCGGAGATCGATGCCGACGTGCGCCATACCGATACCCTCAGCACCGATACCCTCAGCGGACTCGGCCCCAGCGGACTGCTCCTGTTCGAAGAGCCGCAGGCGTATGTCCAGGAGGTACTGGGATCGGGGATGCCGACCATGCCCGAGGTCACCGTCGACGCATTGCTGTGGCGGCCGTGGGGGCCGATGCCCGCCGGATCGGCCGACGGCCGGGCCCGGCGGGTTCCTGAGATGGTGCTCCATGCATTGACCCGCAGCCGTGCACTCCAGCCGCTACGCAGCGAGGGTTGGAAGCGGTCGGTCCTCACCGAGGCGACGGTGATCGACATCTTCCACGGGATGAGAGTCGCCGACAATCTGACGCCCGTCGTCGAACTCGCCATCAAGCTCGCACACGCCATGGGCGACAACCGCCTTCGTCCGCAAACGATGCCGACGGCGTCGGCGGGCGTCACCGTACTGCAGGCAGCATGAAAGTCGATCGGGCGAAAACCCAAGCACGGGAAGAACTACCGTGGTCGGTGGCTCAGCGGCTGAGGCCGAGCGTGCGCGCGGTGATGTCCGCCATCTTCCGTTCGCCCAGCGCATTGGGGTGCACCGGGACCATCTGCTCGGTGGTGAGGATCGGCTCGATCCAGCGTGTGCCGACCGGTTTACAGCTGTCGTGGCCGACCGACGGCGTCGTTGCGTCAACGTAGGTGACGCCCGTCTGCGCGGCGGCGCGGCGAAGCGAATCGTTCAACGTCGACTGGATCTCGTAGGTATAGGGCACATCGCCTGCAGCGACCGGGAAGGCCGGGCACGGTTCGTATTTCGACGGCATGATCCACGGGTAGCTGATCACCGCGACGCGAGCGTTGGGTGCCTTGGCGCGGACGGCCGCCATCGCGTTGACGAGCTTCGGGAACGTCACGGTGCGGAGCTCGCGGACGATGGAATCGCCGTACGTGTCCTTGCACGGCGAGCCACGTCCCAACGCCTCGGCGGCCGCGGTGAGGCATTTCTGCACGGTTCCGGCGAAGACCATGCCGTCGTTGCCCCCGATCATCAAGGTGACGAGGTCTGTGTTCGGGCCGATCGCGTCGAGTTGCGGGCGCAGTCCCTTGTACTGCGCGGCGAAGAAGTCGCCGGTCTGCGCGCCGCCGCAACTGGCATCGGTGAAGCGGTACCCGAACCGGTGGGCGACGAGGTGTGCGTAGTTCGCGCTCGACTGCATGCAATCGGGCAACGTTCCCGGCGCTGTCGGGACCACGCCCGAACCGGCTGAATAGCTGTCACCGAGGTTGACATAGGAGAGCTGATGCTGTGGCGCTGCGGTCGCGGAGCCGGCACCGAGGACGGCGGCGAACATTGCCGCTGCCGTGATGGTGACCCCCAACGTGCGCACGTGGGCGAGCAGTTTCACATCTGTTTTTGTAACAGGTTCACCCGTGGCTCCGGCCGCAATTGGAGTAATTGATCAACTGACGACGAATCGCGGCCGCCCCGAAACGGGGCGGCCGCGATTGCTCGAGTCGGTCTGGCGCTCAGCTGTGGTACGGCTCGGCCTTGACCAGCGTCACCTTGATCGTCGCGCCACTGGGTACGGAGTACTCACTGGTCTCGCCGACCTTCGTGTCGATCAGCGCGGCCCCGAGTGGCGAGCTGGGCGAATACGTCTCCAGGTCGCCCTGTGCGAGCTCTTCGCGTGTTGCGATCAGGAAGGTCTCGGTGTCCTTCTCGTCGCCGTCGTAGTAGACGGTGACGACCGAACCGGGCAGCGCAACACCCGACTGGGTGGGTGCCTCGCCGACCTTCGCGTTGTTGAGGAGCTCCTGCAACTGACGGATACGGGCCTCCTGCTGCCCTTGCTCCTCGCGTGCTGCGTGATATCCGCCGTTTTCCTTGAGGTCTCCCTCTTCACGACGTTCGTTGATCTCCGCAGCAATGACCGGACGATTGGCGATCAGGGAATCCAACTCGCCCTTGAGGCGGTCGTGGGACTCCTGGGTCAGCCAGGTCACCTGGGTGTCGGTCATCGGTTACTCCTTTGTGTTGCCCGCGTCCTTCGCGATGTCTTCACGAGAACATGTGGACTGCTCCAAATACAGCAACACGACCCCTTGCGGAGCCGTGTTTCCGACCAGGATACCAGCGAAGGAGAAGGGATGCACGTCAGGATGATGCCGCGCGCGCTTCTTCCAGTGCTTGCCCATACGAGGGTTCGGCCCGCTTGAGCCACGCACAGACCAGATAGGTGATCGGCATGACGACGACCTCGACCAAGGTCTTCCACACGAACCCGACGATCGTGTAGTTGATGAAGTCGCCCCACGTCGAAATACCCAGCGCAGACGCTGCGATCGAACAGAAGACGAGAGTGTCGGCGAACTCGCCGACAACCGTCGAACCGATGAGGCGCGCCCAGAGCCGCCGTTCACCTGCCCGCTCTTTCATCTTCACCAGGACAAAGGAATTCAGGAATTCACCGGCGAGATATCCGAGCAATCCGGCCAGTAAGAATTGCGGAACGACGCCGGCCACGGTTTTGAAGGATTCCTGGCCGGAATAGAACGGCGCCGCGGGCAGATGAATCGTCGCCCAGAAACACGCGGACGCGATGAGCAGGACGACGAATCCGGCGAGAATGACACGGCGCATCGTCTTGAACCCGTACACCTCGCTGATGACGTCGCCGAGGACGTAGGCCAGCGGGAACAGGTAGAAGGCGCCGTCGGTGACGAGTCCGTTGAGATGGAACGGTCCGGCGTCGAGGTGCAGCCACTGGTCGAACAGGAGCACGCCCTTGGTGCCGGTGATGTTGCTGATCAGCATGATGCCGACGAACAACGCCGTCAGCATCGGCAGATATGGGCTCGAGACGGTCGCGAACACGGCCCGTCGTTGGCGGGTGGCGGTCTCGGTCACCGCGGCCGCCCGGCGGCCGGTGCTCCGGTGAGATAGGCCGGCACGCTGGTCGAGCAGCCGAACACCTCGCCGATGACCGGGGGCTGGGAGGTCTTGACCTCGACGCGGTGACCTTCCTGGACCTCGCCCGGGCCGATCAGGACCTCGCGGCGCCCGGTTTCCGAGCCGTCCTTGGAACGCGCGCGGACGACGCAGGCCACCGGCTCGGACGGATCCGCCCGGTTGACGGTGAACTGCACGGCGACGGTGGACGGGTCGAGGACCTGGTAGCCGGTGGCCTCACCGGATACGTCGGGATCGGCGAACTTCTGGTAGCCGATGAGGGCGAGGACGACCCCGATGACGACCACGAGAACCGACAGTGCGATGAACCACAGGCGCCGACTGGACGCCGAACGAGGGACGGGATAACTCGCCCGCGGGCCGCTGTGGGGGCGATCCTGCAGGTCGGGGCCCGGTGGCGTGCCCCCGTCTGAACTGTTCACGGGTCAATACCTACCATGGCAGGAGTACCGACCCGAAGGCGAGGAACCGTGCGCGAGACCGACACCGCCGAATCAGATCCGTCGACACCGTCGACGCATGGGGTT
Organism: Gordonia sp. DT219; assembly: GCF_049847065.1. NCBI lineage: Bacteria > Bacillati > Actinomycetota > Actinomycetes > Mycobacteriales > Gordoniaceae > Gordonia > Gordonia sp. DT219. Next base: position 25,234 of record NZ_JBNCNR010000008.1, read on the forward strand.
GCCCCGACTGCGACCCCCGGCGGGGGATTCCGTGTGATGGCGGTGCACGCCCACCCCGACGACGAGTCGAGCAAGGGCGCGGCCACCTCCGCGAAGTACGCGGCCGAGGGCAATGATGTCCTCATCGTGACCCTGACCGGGGGAGAACGCGGCGACATCCTGAACCCGGCGATGGATCGTGCGGGCATCAAGGAACGTATGAGCGAGGTCCGCAAGGAGGAGATGGCCAAGGCCGCCGCCGCCCTCGGCGTCGAGCAGCGGTGGCTGGGCTTCGTCGACTCCGGGCTGCCCGAGGGCGACCCGCTGCCCCCGCTGCCGGAGGGGTCGTTCGCGACGCTTCCGCTCGAAGTGTCGACGGAGGCGCTGGTCAAGGTGGTGCGCGAGTTCCGGCCCCACGTGATGATCACCTATGACGAACACGGCGGATACCCACATCCCGATCACATCATGTGCCACCAGGTGTCGGTCGCCGCGTTCGAGACGGCCGGCGATCCCGACGCCTACCCGGGCACCGGCGAACCGTGGACGGTGTCGAAGTTGTACTACACACACGGTTTCATCCGCGATCGGATGGTGCTCTTCTCCGACGAATTCGAGCGGCACGGCCAGGAGAGCCCGTTCAAGGAGTGGCTGAGCAAGTGGGACGGGAGTCGCGGCGACCTGATGGCACGGGTGACCACCCAGGTCGAGTGCGGCAAGTACTTCCCACAACGCGACGATGCGCTGCGGGCACACGCCACCCAGATCGACCCGAACGGTGTGTTCTTCGCGGTGCCGCTCGAATGGCAGCAACGGCTCTGGCCCACCGAGGAATTCGAGTTGGCGCAGACCCGGGTCACGACCTCGATCCCGGAGAGCGATCTGCTCGCGGGCGTCGAGGCGAGCAGTGAGGTACCTCGATGACATCACCACTGAACACCGCGATCCTGGCGGCCGCGCAAGAGCCGCAGGGTCCCGAGTTCGGCAAGGCCTCACCACTGGGGTTGCTGATCATCGTCCTGTTGCTCATCGGAACCGCGCTGCTCATCTGGTCGATGAACCGGCAACTGCGGAAGCTGCCGAAGAACTTCGACGCCAACCATCCCGAGGCCGACCAGGAGTTCGACGAGGGCACCGATTCGGTGAGCCCGCCCGGCGACCAGCCGGCGGGTGAGGTGAACGTCGCCGACGACACCGGCGTGGTGAAGAAGTCCGCCGACACCTGATAACGGCGCCGACGGATCATCGTGACCGAACTGCGCCGATGGCGTTGGTAGGTTGTCGGTTGTGGTCAGGTCTGCGCGGGAGAAGGTAGCCCTGTTGTTGCAGGGCCATGAGTCGGCGGGGTCGTTCAGCGCCGAGATGTCGGCGCCGGCCGCAGGCGTGACCTTGTCGGTCGAAGCGGTCGGTCCGGTGAAGCTTCCGATCGGCGCGCAGCAGGAGAGGAAGCTGGTGTCGGTCGCGCGCCCGGCGATGTTCGGGCTCGGTGAGCAGACCCTGACCGACACGTCGGTGCGAGACACCTGGGAGTTGACCGCCGACCAGGTGAGTCTGGGCGGCGCGTTCGACCAAGTCCTCGACGACGTGCTGGCCGAGGCGCACGAGGAGCTCGGTCTGCCGCGGGGGGCACGTCTGCGCGCGGAGCCGCATTCGCTGCTGGTCTACGGGCCGGACCAGTTCTTCGCGCCGCATCAGGACTCGGAGAAGGACGACGAGATGGTGGCGACGCTTGTGGTGTCGCTGCCCTCGGTCCACACCGGTGGGGAACTCGTGGTCAGCCACGGCGGGGAGACCCGCGCGTACCGCCACGCCGACCGGAGCACGATCGGCTTCGTCACCTTCTACGCCGACTGCGTCCACGAGGTGCGCCCGGTCCGTTCCGGGCGGCGAGTGACGATGACATTCAACCTGCTCGTCACCCGCGACGTCGAGGAGGACGAGATCGACCCCGACGAGGAGTTGGCGTCCTTGATCGGCGAACACTTCACCACACCGGTGATCCGACACTGGTCCGGCGAGCCGCCTCGGGCGCCGAACCGACTCACCGTGCTGCTCGATCACCAGTACAGCGAACGTGGGCTGGCCGCCGGCCGACTCAAGGGCCGCGATGTCGAGTGGGTGAACCGACTGCGGGCGGCCGCCGACCGTGTCGGCTGTGCGAACGCACTCGCGCTGGCGGAGATCCGGGAGACGCGGAACGCCTACGACGATGGCACGTCGTGGCGCTACCGGTACGACGATGATGAAGGAGAAGAAAGCGAGGCGTACGACGACGGTGAGCCGTCGTACGACGTCGGTGAGCTGCTCGACGACCAGATCACTCTGGGCTGGTGGAAACGTGCCGGCGTGGGCCGCGGGGAGTCGATTGGCCTGCACCCCGACGAGAGTGAGGTCTGCGCGGTCACCCCGACGGCGTCGTTGATCCCGTACGAATCCGAGTACGAGGGTTACATGGGCAACTACGGCAACACCCTCGACCGTTGGTATCGCCGAGCCGCGATCGTGCTCTGGCCGACGGCACGGGACTTCATCGCCCGCGCCGAGGCCGACCTGCCCAACGCGATCGCCGAGCTCGATGCCCGGTTGAGCGAGGGGGGCGACCTCGATCGCGCCCGGGCCGACGCCCGGGAGCTGGTCGACTTCATCGGAGCCGGTAACTCGGACCTGCTCACCGGCCTCCTGTCGGTTGCCGATGCTCTCGATGACGCCGAACTTGCCCAGCTTCTGCTCACGCAGCTCACGGGCGATGCACTGACCGCAGATCACGCCACCGCGCTCGCGGGCGTCGCCGCGCGATACGGAGATGTGTGGGCGCAGACATTGATCGAGTCCTGGTTCACGGTCGATGGCTACTGGCACGGACGCTGGGTACACGGACGTCGCGAATGGGTGAACGAGACCCTGCCCGGCCTGGCATCGGAGCTGCGGCGGGCCGGCTCGGTCAGCGTCGTCAGTTATGTCTGCCGACAGAATTGGGCGATCCTGTCGGAGTCGTTCGGTGCGGAACTGACGGAGGGGCCGCGATCTCGGGCCGAAGGCATGGCGTCGCTGGTGAACCCGGCGGAAGCGCTCTTGAGAGCGGCCGACGCGGAGATGGTCGAGGAGTTCGTCGGCGCCCTCAGGGACTACGACGACGGCGTGCTCGATCTGGAGGTTCCGCTGCTGCGCCGACTCGGTGCCGATGCGCCATCGTCTTTGGTCGATGACGCCGTGTGTCGACTGGAGACTCAGCTCGGCGCTCCGCCTCGACCCGCAGACGACTGGTCGATCGTGTGGTCGGGGTGCGGGTGCGACCGGTGCGAGACGTTGCAGGGCTTCCTCGGCGACCGCAATGCAACCGAACTCGATTGGCGGCTGCGAACCGACGGACGCCAGCACGTCCAGCATCGGATCGAGGCCGCCGAGCTCCCGGTCGCCCATCGCACGATTCGAAAGGGCAGCCCCTACACCTTGCGGCTGGCCAAGCGGCCGGACCTGCACAAGCGCGAAGCCTCGGAACGTCACCGAGCGGCGGCAGACCTGGCCTGGCTGGTCGGAGGAGTATCGAAGTAGGTCGACGGTGGCCTCCCGTTGCATATTTGCAACTCTGATCTAGACTGCTCATGTGGACCTCGCTGAGCGCATCTCGACCCTGCGGCGCGTCAACGACCTGAGTGCCCGCCAGCTTGCGGCGCTGGTCGATGTCGCGCCGACGACCGTCACGCGGATCGAGTCCGGCGCGGTCAGCCCATCGTTCGATCTGGCTCAGGACATCATGGCGGTGTTGGGGGAGCCGATTGGATTCACGAGTTCGGCTGATGTCTCTGCGATTGCCGCCGCGCGGTTGGCACTCGATCCGATGCTCGATCTCACGGTGGCGCCCGGCGTCGAGGTGTGGCGTCGACGATGGGCTCGGATCGGGCTCGTCGACGAGAAGGGGTTTGCGATCAGCGGTAAGGAGGCCGACCTGATGTTCCGTGCCGGTCGCGCTGCTCGTCTCACGCGGCGTTCGGGTTCCGTGGACTTCAAGACGGGGCCGACCGCGTATGACGTTGCCGACTCTCTCCACAGCGCTGGTTTCGACTACGCCGTGACCGGCGACACTGGCGCGAACCTCTATCGCTCCAGCGCGGGGGAAGCTTGGCCGGTCCTGTACGTCGAGGACGTCGACCGTGCAGCCGAAACGGTTGGGCTCGCACGCAAAGAGTCTGGTTCGTTCGGCACACGCCTCACGCTGATTCCCTTCGACGGGGTCTGCGAACTCGGCAGGGTGTTGGTCGACGGTGTGACAGTGGTTGCACGCGATCAGGTCATCATCGACGCCTACGGCGGTGTCGACCGCATGACTGAGCAGGCTGACATCCTGTTGGGACGTCGAGTGACGTGACGGAGTTCGAGGAGCCTCGCAACGAGACCGAGTGGAGCCGCCGCGCGATCATCAACGTGGTCGGAGTCCTCGCGGTCCACTCCGAATCACTGACACTGGTCGGGGCGCATGCCGTCCTGCTGCGCACGATGAACCTCGACGTGCCGGGAATGCCAACGGGCGACGGTGATCTCGGTGTGACACCAGGGTTGGTGGGCGAGGTGCCCAGTATCGAGGCGCTCCTGGCCGGCGAAGGCTACGAACACCGCACCACGGCGAGGCCCGGTCTCTGGGGTCGCGAGCCGTACGACGAGTCCGACGGAACGCGGTCGTTCCGCGAGAAGATCGACCTGCTCGCTCCTCACGGACTATCGGGGACCACCAGCCGGACCAGGCGTGGCGTTCCGGCTCTCCAGCCGGCACACGGCAAGCTCGCGGTCGGCAACGCCCTCGGCCTGGAACTCGCGGCGTTCAACCGGTCGCTGGTGACGATCATCGACTTCGCCGATCCACGACTCTCGGCAGAGGTCCACGTCGCCGAGATTCCTGCGCTCGTCCTCGCCAAGTGTTCCAAGGTGGGCGAACGCCTGCGCGAGCCACACAAGGGCCGGGTGCGCGACAAGGACCTCGGCGACTTGTGGCGGCTCATGGCCGTGGCCGATCCGGACGACGCCGTCCGGATCATCACAGGGTTCCTTGACCACCCCGAGATCGGTGATGACGTCCGCCAGAGCGTCGAGTGGACCGCCGGCGTTTTGCAAGACCCGGCGAGTGTCGAGCGAGTCAAGTCTGCCTTCGACACGTTCGTCGCTCCAGCAGAGATCGACCGAGTCTTCGCGGGGTGGCGTGAAGCGCTGCCTCCTGTCTGACGCGTTGCACCGCGCCCGGCCGCCGGTCCGGCATACCCTCCTAGGCTGGACGAGAGGGAGTCGCGCCGGACGCCCGTGCATCGCTTCAGGAAAGTGGCACGCCTGCCACTCGTGAGGAGTCACAGTCATGGCCAATCGTCTCGCCTCCGCGACGAGTCCCTACCTGCGGCAGCACGCCGACAATCCCGTGCAGTGGTGCGAATGGAGCGATGACGCGCTCGCGCAAGCGCGGCGCCGCGACGTTCCCGTGCTGCTGTCGGTCGGCTACGCCGCCTGCCACTGGTGCCATGTGATGGCGCACGAATCGTTCGAGGACGAGGCGACGGCGGCGCAGATGAACGACGGCTTCGTCTGCGTGAAGGTCGACCGCGAAGAACGCCCCGACATCGATGCAATCTACATGAACGCCACCGTGGCGATGACGGGGCAGGGCGGCTGGCCGATGACCTGCTTTCTCACCCCCGACGGCGAGCCGTTCTATTGCGGCACCTACTTTCCCGGTACCCCGCGCAACGGGATGCCATCGTTCCGGCAGTTGCTCACCGCGATCACCGAGGCGTGGACACAGCGGCGCGACGAGGTGACCGCGGTCGGGGTGCAGGTGCGAGAGCATTTGCACGCCAACGCGTCTGCGCTTCCGGCAGGTTCGCTGCCCGTCGACGACCGGCTCCTGGCGCATGCGGTGGCCGCCGTACTCGGCGACGAGGACCGCGAATCCGGTGGCTTCGGGGGCGCGCCCAAGTTCCCGCCGTCGGCGCTGCTGGAAGGACTCCTCCGGCACAGCGAACGCACCGGCAGCCCTGAGGCACTCGACGCCGTCCGGCGCACCTGCGAGGTGATGGCCCGCGGCGGAATCTACGATCAGCTGGGCGGTGGATTCGCTCGCTACGCGGTCGACGACGACTGGGTGGTACCGCATTTCGAGAAGATGCTCTACGACAACGCGCAGCTACTGCGGGTGTACGCGCATCTGGCCCGCATCACCGACGACCCGCTGGCGATCCGGATCACCGGCGAAATCGTCGAGTTCTTGCGCCGCGATCTTCGGGTGGGCGGTGGATTCGCCTCGGCCCTCGACGCCGATGCCGCCGGCGTCGAAGGATCGACATACGTGTGGACCCCGGCGCAGCTCGTCGAGGTACTGGGCGAATCCGACGGCCGTTGGGCCGCCGGACTTTTCGGTGTCACCGGGTCGGGGACCTTCGAGCACGGCACCTCGACACTGCAGCTATGCGTCGATCCTGACGACGACGCCCGATTCGCCGACGTACGGCATCGGCTGCTCGCTGCGCGCGCCGAGCGTCCCCAACCCGCCCGGGACGACAAGGTGGTCACCGGGTGGAACGCGATGGCCGTCACCGCCCTCGTTGAGGCGGGTCTGGCGTTGAGCCGCCCGGAATGGGTCGATCTCGCCGGCGAGATCGCCGTGACGCTGCTGCGTGAACATGTCCGCGACGGCCGGCTGCGCCGGGCATCGCTCGGCGGCGTGGCCGGTGAACCCGCCGCGGCGCTTGAGGATCACGCCGCACTGGTGACCGCACTGCTGTCGCTGCATCAGGCGACCGGCGACATCGCGGTGCGCGAGCAGGCCGTGGACCTGCTCGACCGCACGATAGCGACGTTCGCGGACCCGGACGAACCGGGTAGCTGGTACGACGCCGCCGGTGACGACCTGATCGCGCGGCCACGCGACCCGATCGACGGGGCGACTCCGGCAGGTGCCTCGCTGCTGGCCGAGGCGCTGCTGAGTGCATCGCTACTCGCGCTGCCCGAGCGCGCCGCCCGCTACGCCGATCTGCTCGACGCCACCCTCGGTCGCGGTGCGGTGTTGCCTGCCAAGGTGCCCCGGTCGGCGGGGCACTGGCTGACCGTTGCGCAGGCCCGAGTGGCCGGACCCCTGCAGGTCGCGGTGTCGCAAACTGCCGACAGCGCAGGGGGACTCGCATCTGCCGCCCGCCGGGCCGCACCTGGTGGGGCGGTTGTGGTTGCCGGTCAACGGGATTCGCTGCCGCTGCTGCACGACCGAGGCGTCGTCGGTGGTGCCGACGCCGCGTACATCTGCCGGGGGACCGTCTGCGATCTACCGGTCACCGAGGTCACCGAGCTGCAGGCCGCGTTGCGCTGAGCCGCTCAGTGCCGGCGCGTGACGAGGAGGTCGACGTGCGCGCCGACCGTGGAGTCGAGTGCGGCCATGCAGAGTTCGTGGTTCTCCTCGGGCGTGATCTTTTGATCCAGCAGGGCGGCGAGCGTGCCGGCGCGGACGAAGGCAATCCACCCGGTGAACCCCACGTCGGCCAGATCGCGTGCATGACCGGTACATCCGGCGTCGTCGAGGAACGAATTCCACAGCGAGGCCAGGACGCGATCGATCGGCCCACGCACCGCGGGATCGGCAGACACCGAACTACGGTTGGCGGTCAGGACGAGCGGAAGGTTCTCGGCGTAGAAGTCGAGATAGGCGGTGAGCGCGGTCTCGATCCGGTCTCGGACGGTGGCGGTTGCCGTGGTCGATGCCTTCGTCCGCAATCGGGTGTGTGCCCGCTCCCACACTGCGCCGAAGAAATGGGCCTTGGTGGGGAAGTGGTTATAAAGGAGCCGACGCGTGACGCCGGCCGTGGCTGCCATGTCCTGCATCGAGAGCTCCTCGAAGTCCCCGGTACCGAAAAGGCGTTCCCCGACGTCGAGCAATGACTCGCGGCGTTCCTCCGGTGACATCCGTCGGCGGCTCGGCATCGCTTCATCCTAGGCCTTGCCCCGGCTCGGTCCGAAGCCTATCGTCGTCTTATTACACACGAGTGAAATAGAGGTGATGAATGCTCAGGGCTTTCCGTGTATGGCTGGTGATATTCGGGTCGGTCGTCCTCGGTATTGCCTTGGCGCACTTGTTCTTCGGGCAGACGACGTACATCGGCGGCGGCACTGTCGACGCGACGATGGAGTCCGATCTGCGGTTCTTCAACATTCTCTTCGCGGCGTACGGTCTCGGATTCGTCTGGGCGGCACAGGATGTCCCCGGCCGGGCACGAGTCGTCGATCTGCTCGGTCTGCTGTTCTTCCTCGGCGGACTGGCCCGTCTGCTCGCGTGGGTGACGGTCGGGACGCCGAGCTGGTTCTACCTGATCATGACGCCGGTCGAATTGATCGTCCCCGTGGTCAACCACTTCCTGTTGCGTGCGGTCACGAAGCCGGCGGTCGGCGGCGTAACTGTCTGAACGACAACGCTTCTCCGGGGCGGAGGCTGGTGGCGTCGGCGGGTGTGGACGACCTCAGATCGAGGTGGGCGACGCCCATTCGCCGACGGGCCCGCGCAGTTCGGACAACCGGCGGTCGCCGCCGGCCTCGGCGAGCAACGCCGAACCTGCGGGGCGCAGATCGATGTCGGCGCCCTGGGTGATGGGCCACCGCAGGAAACGGCACACGAACGAGCGTGAGAAGTGGCCGTGGGATACCACCACGACGTCGGAGATCGCGAGCCGGGACTCGACCCGGTCGACGGCGGCGTCGACCCGCCGGGTCATCTGCTCGACCGATTCGCCGCCGGGCGCCCCGTGGGTCCAGATCGCCCATCCGGGTTCGTGATCGGCCTGGATCTGGAGACGGGTGAGGCCCTCGTAGTCGCCGTAGTCCCACTCCGCGAACAACTCGTCGGTCTCGTCGACGTGCAATCCGGCCAATTCGGCGGTTCGCTGGGCTCGGCGTCGGGGTGAGGCGAACACATACGGGTTGTGCAGGCCGATCCGTTCGGCGATTCCATGCAACGCCGAGGCGTCGGCCTCGCCCTTGGGGGTCAGGTCGATATCGGTGCGGCCGGTGTGCTGATCCGACAGCGACCATTCGGTTTGTCCGTGGCGGATCAACAGGACGCGGTGGCGGGGCCGGTCAGAGGACACGTCGATGAGCTTAACCCGAGTGCGTGCTCCCACCCAGGTGTGTCGTGATTCACATTGCGTTACAGCGAGGTTCGCCCGATTTGCCGCTGTATGGGCAGTAACGGGCGGTGCGCTAATGTCGATAACCTCGGTCGTGAGCATGACCTCGGTGTGTGAAGAAGTGAATGGGAGCGGTGTGATGTCGAGAGTGGCGGACAGAAGTGGGTCGTGGCGGCGGCCACGGCATCGATCGTTGACCCTCCGGCTTCTGGTTCTCGTGGTCAGCCTGGCCAGTGCTGGTGCGCTGCTCGTCGTCGGGGAGGGATTCGCGCAGGCGGCAGTGCCCGCGCAGACCTGGTGGATCGACTCGTGCGGGATGCCGACGCAAAGCCCGGGCGGCCCCGCCCATACGGTCAAGGTGCGCGCCTGGACCCGCCCCGGCAACCGCAAGACGGTCGTGCTGCTCGACGGCCTGCGCGCCACCGACGACGCCAGCGGCTGGGAGCACGGCACCCATGTGGCCGACCTCGCCAACCGCGGGGTGAACGTGATCGAGCCGGTCGGCGGCTATGAGAGCTTCTACACCGACTGGAACGCACCGGACAATTTCAGCCGGCAGACCTACACCCAGAAGTGGGGATGCGTGGTCAGCCGGAGTCTGGTCCGGGCAATGGATGCGCGTGGGCTGCGTGGGCCGTCGGGGCACTACGCGATCATGGGTGTGTCGATGAGTGGTAGCTCCGCCCTGATCACCGCCGCCAACAACCGCCGTGATTTCGACGCCGCGGGTTCACTGTCAGGGCTGCTCAACATCACCGCACCGGGCATGCGCTCGGCGATCCGCGCGGCAATGGTGTTCCCGGCGATCGACGGCGGCACGCCTGCGATGAATGTCGACGCGATGTGGGGACCGCCGTGGAGTCCCCGCTGGTTCGACAACGACCCGTTCGTGCAGATCGGCAAGATGCGGGGCCTGCGGCTGTTCCTGTCCACCGGCAGCGGCATTCCCGGCTACACCGCCACCCCGCAGGCCGTGTTGGCGAATCCGGCGTTGCTGATCCAGGGCGTGCCGCTGGAGACGTTGTCCTCGGCGCTGACCCACACCTTCGACATCCAGGCCATGATCAACGGGGTTCCGGTCATGACCGACTACCCCGTGTCGGGAATGCATGACTGGCCGTACTGGCAGGATGCCGTCTACAACGCCTTGAACCGGGGCTTCTTCCGTGCCTGAGGCCCGCCGAGGCCGGGCGGCGAGCGGTCCCATGCGGGCCGTTCTCGCCGCCGGGTGCGTCCTGGGCGCAGTCCTGCTCGGCGGATGCGGCAGCTCCGACAACGCAGCTGATTCGGCCGCGTCGGGTTCGGTCACCACCTCGAGCGAGTCCGCGACGTCCTCCGTCCCGGCGAGCACCACCACGTCGTCGCATGCTCCGGCGCCGTCGGCGTCCCCGTCGGCCCCGCCGAGTCGGATCGAGCTGCCGAGCCAGGGCACCGCCGAGACGGTGGCGCCGCCGGCGTCGGGGGCCCGCAGTGCCTTCCTGGCGACGCTGCGTGACAAAGGGGTCAACCTCGACCCGGACACCGCTGTCTCGCTGGGTCACTCGGTCTGTCATGTACGCAAGACCGGTGGCGAGGATGCGGCGCGCCAGTTCGCCGCCCCGGTCATGAAGCAGTCCACCGGAACACAGGCCACCGATGCGCAGGTGGCGGCTTTCGTCGATGCGTCGAGAGGTCTCTGCTGAGGTCGGTCCGTGGACGATTTTGGGGCGATGTGACGCGTCGTGGTAGCCTCGCTTCCGTGATCAGCACCGTGCGCGCCTATTGGCGTTTCTTTATCGAGGCTCCGGGTGAGCCTGCGATGAAGCGCTGATTGCGTCGCACGTACATCCCGGAGCCCCGAGCAGTGACCTCATGGTCGCTGCTTTCGTCATTTCCATGGGCCTCCGGTGTGGCAACGGCGGGTGGGACATGAAGGCGACACGGCACCCAACCCGCGAAAGGCACCAGAAGTGACCACCCTCGGAGATCTGCCCCGTTCGATGCCGGCATCGGCAACTCTTGCCGCCGAATCGACCTCGGATCGGCGTATCAGGGCGTTCCGGCCCATCCCGTCGCCCGACACCATTCGCACCGAACTCCCGCTGACGGCGCGCCGCGCGCTCACGGTGCAGCGGGACCGCGACGAGATCGCCGCGATCCTCGCCGGCGCCGACGACCGGCTGCTCGTCGTCATCGGGCCGTGTTCGGTGCACGATCCGGTCGCCGCCCTCGACTACGCGCGTCGCCTGGCCCCGCTGGCGCAGCAGTACGCACCGAGTCTCAAGATCGTGATGCGGGTGTACTTCGAGAAGCCGCGCACCACCGTCGGATGGAAGGGCCTGATCAACGATCCCGGCATGAACGGCACCTTCGACGTGGAACGTGGTCTGCGAACCGCACGATCGCTGCTCCTCGACATCATCGACCTGGGTCTGCCGGTCGGCTGCGAATTCCTCGAACCCACCAGCCCGCAGTACATCGCCGACGCGGTCGCCTGGGGGGCGATCGGCGCCCGCACGACGGAGTCGCAGGTCCACCGTCAGCTGGCGTCGGGACTGTCCATGCCGATCGGCTTCAAGAATGGCACCGACGGCAACGTCCAGGTGGCGATCGACGGGGTCAAAGCTGCTGCGGCGCAACATGTCTTCTTCGGCGTGGACGATTTCGGCCACGGTGCGCTGGTGGAGTCGGCAGGCAATGCCGACTGCCACATCATTCTGCGCGGCGGCACCGCCGGCCCCAACTTCGACGACGCCTCGGTCGTCGACGCGGTGGCGGCGCTGGACAAGGCGGGACTGGCGGCCCGGGTCATGATCGATGCCAGTCACGCCAACTCCGGCAAAGACCACGTTCGGCAGGCGCAGGTTGCGTATGAGATCGCGGCGTCGATTCGCGCGCAGCGCGCAGCCGGCGACCCGGCCCGCGTGAGCGGGGTGATGCTCGAGAGCTTCCTGGAAGCCGGTGCACAATCTCCCGACGCCGACCCGCTCGTCTACGGCAAGTCGGTCACCGACAAGTGCATGGACTGGGAGGCCAGCGCCGCCGTGCTCGCCGAGCTGGCGCGCGACTGAGTCCGTTCTGCTGACAGCAGAAGCGGGCCGGGCGCTCGCCGCCGCGGAACTACGATCGCCGCATGGACGATCGGACATCGCTCGACGACACCCGTGACGCCGTGGAGCCACTGCTGCGGGAGGTGACGGGCCGGGTGTTGCGGCGTCACCGCCACGAGCGGGGCGAGCGGCTCGTGGAAACCGCCCGCCGCGCCGGCGTGTCCAGTCAGTACCTGTCGGAGCTCGAACGCGGCCGCAAAGACGCCTCGAGTGAATTGCTGGCGGCGGTGGCCGGGGCACTGGGATTGACGCTGCTCGACCTCACCCGTGAGGTGACCGCCGACCTGACCCGTGCCGCGGTACCGGCCCTGCGCTCGGTTCCCGGTGCGATCCCGATGCGGTCCGTCGGCACGTCGAACCAGCCTGTGCCGCAGAGGTGTCGGGGGCCGGTGGCGCTGGCGGCCTGAACCTCGCCGATGCGCCCGCTCAGCGATCTCCGGCCGGGATGCGCTCGTCGATGATGTGATCGGCGATGCCGTATTCGACGATCTCGCCCGCCCGCAGGACCCGGTCGCGGTCGGTGTCGCGGCGCAGGGTGGCGACGTCCTGGCCGGTGTGTCGGCTCATCGCCTGTTCGATCTCCTCGCGAGTGCGCAGGATCTCCTCGGCGGCGAGGATGAGATCGGGAATCGTGCCGCGGCCCTGACCCGATGGTTGGTGGAGCAGTACACGGGCGTGGGGGAGCACCGCGCGGCGGCCCGGCTCGCCTGCGGCCAGCAGGAGTGCCGTCGACGACAGTGCTTGTCCCACACAGGTTGTCGCAATTGGAGCGTGGCAGTACTGCATCGTGTCGTAGAGCGCGAAGGTCGCCATCACCGACCCGCCGGGCGAATTGATGTAGAGATCGATCGGCGCCTGCGGGTTGTCGGAGTCCAGGTGCAGGATCTGGGCGATCAACGCGTTGGCGACGCCGTCGTCGATCTCGGTGCCGAGGTAGACGATTCGGTCGTCGAGCAGGCGGCTGTAGACGTCCATGACCCGCTCGCCCTGCGGGGACCGGCTGATGACATTGGGAATCGTGTAGGTGCTCACCGCGATACCCCGAAACCGGCCGCGGCGCTCGCCGTGGGCGCCAATTGGGCCACCGAGTCGACGATGTGGTCGACGAAGCCGTACTCGCGCGCCTCGGCGGCGGTGAACACATGGTCGCGCAGGGAGTCGTCGAAGACGCGCTCCCGCGACTGTCCGGTCCGCTCGGCGATGATGCCCAGGACGGTGTCGCGTACGTGGCGCAGATCGTCGGCCTGCAACTCGATGTCGGGCGCGTAGCCGCCGATCCCGGCCGATCCCTGATGCATCAGCACCTTGGCGTGGGGCAGGATGAACCGCTTGCCGCGGGTGCCGCAGCAGAGTAGGAATTGCCCTGCGCTGTACGCCATTCCGAGGTTCACGGTCACCACGTCGTTGGGGATGATCGCCATGGTGTCCATGATCGCGAGCATCGCCGGTACCGACCCGCCCGGCGAGTTGATCCACAGGCCGATGTCGGTCATCGGGTCATGTGCGGAGAGCATCACCAACTGCGCACACAGCTGGCTGCCGATCTCGTCGTCGAGCGCCGAGTCGAGCATCAGGATCCGTTGATTCAGTAGCCCTTCGGCGGTGTGCTTACGCAAGGGCAGAGGTCTCTTGTCATCGCTCATGCGGTTCAGCATGCGGCGCGATGACGGCTCCGGACAGCCGATGCTGCCCTCGGCAGGAGGACACCGCGCAGAGCAGAATCGCCGGGGCAGTCGTGTCGTGGTCGGTGGTCAGGCGGTCAGAACCAGCCAGACCGCGACGTAGTGGGCCAGCGCGGCGATCGCGGTGCACACATGGAACACCTCGTGATGGCCGAACACCGTGGGCCATGGGTTCGGCCAGCGCACCGCATAGAGCACCCCGCCGATGGTGTAGAAGATCCCGCCGAGGACCAGCAGCACGATCACCAGCACGCCGGCGTCGGAGATCAGGGTCGGGGCCACCGCGATGATGACCCAGCCGAGCAGTACATAAAGGGCGACGCCGAGCCATCGTGGGGCGCCCGGCCACGCGAGTTTCAGTGCGACGCCGGCCAGTGCGCCGGCCCAGACGATGCCGAGCACCCACCAGCGGACCGGGTCGGGTAGGGCCACCACGCAGAACGGCGTGTAGCTACCGGCGATGAACACGAAGATCATCGAATGGTCGGCGCGCTTCATGCGGATCTGTGCGCGCGGGGTGCGCCAGGCGATGCGGTGGTAGCTCGCGGAGACCGCGAAGAGGCCGATCACGGTCAGTGCGTAGGTCGCGCACGCGAGCGCCGCCGAGGTACCGCGTAGGCACGCGGCACCGACGACGACGGCGATGCCGCAGGCCACGGCCACATACGCCGAGTAGTGGTGGATGACGCCGCGCAGTCGGGGCGGCTCGTCCGCCGGGGTCGTCAGCAGCGCGGTCATGCAACCTACGCTACCGTAACCTGGTGTCCGCATGGCGGTGTTCTCCGACGCAGTGCCGCATGCCGGTGAGGTGTCGCTCAGATCGGGTCCAGGGGCGCCGAACTGTTGTAGCGGTGCAGGAACTCGGCGAATCGCTGTATGTCCTGCGGCGGCCAATCGGCCAATCGTGCGGCGATCTCGGCGCCGCTGCGTCGGCGTATGTGCCCGAGAATCACCCGGGCGTTCTCGGTCAATTCGAGGGCCTGGGTTCGCGGGCTCGAGGCGTCGTGGTGGCGGCGGAGCAGGTCGCGTCGCCGTAACTCGCCCAATTGCCGGCTCGCAGTGGATTTGTCGATGCTCGCTGCGCGGGCAAGGGCGCCTGCGCTGATTCCGGGATGGTCGTCGACGAGGGTCAGCAACGAGTACTCGACGAAGGTCAGCCCATCCTCCCCATAGATCTGACGGGCGCCGTTGCGCAATCGGCGCGAGAGTGTCACCAATTCCTGGGCAACCTGTTCGGCGGTCGAGGCTTGCTCGGAAGCATCCATGGTTGTACTCTACAACTTAATGGGGTTGCATAATGCAACTTCGACTTGGTGAGAGAGGTACACCCATGTCATCGGCCCCCAATCCGGCGTTGCCGCTCAAGACGATCGCCGCGCACGTCGCCGTCCCGTTCGTCATCGGGATCGTGATGGCGCTGTGCTATCTCGGCGGCTTCCACAAGCCGGATCCGCACGAGCTTCGGGTGAACGTGGTCGGCGACACGGTCGCCACCGCGGTGACCGCACAGGAACTTCAGCGGGATCTCGGTGATCACGTCGACATTCGCACCGTCACGAGCGTCGACGAGGCCCGGTCGGCGATCGAACACCGAGAGATCGCGGCGGCCTTCGTGCCCGATGCCACGAACCCTCAACTACTGGTGTCGACGGCGGCCGGGGACCCGACCGCGGTGATGCTCGAGCGGATCTTCACTCAGGTCACCGTCGCCCATCAGCAACCCCTGCACGTCGTGGATGTGGTTGCCGCCGACCCCTCCCGCGATCCATCCGGACAGAGCCTCTTCTTCTTCCTCGTGGCACTGACCGTCGGCTCCTACGGCACCGGGATCGCCATCGCGGTGGCCGCCGGCGGACGCTCGTTGCGCGTCCGAGCGGGCCTGGCCGTCGGAGCCGCGGTGCTCGCCGCCGGCGTCCTCACCTTGATCGCGGTGTTCGGCTTCGACGCGCTGCCCGGCGCGCAGTGGCAGATCTTCGGCTTGTCGATTCCCTACGCGCTGGCCACGATGTTGTTCGCCATCGGGCTCCACCCACTGATCGGCCGATTCACGACCCTGGCGATGGTCACGATATTCGTCGGACTCAACTTCACCAGTTCCGGCGGTGTCTTCGCCCCCGAGTTGCAACCACGCTTCTTCGCCGCCCTGCACGACTTCTGGATCGGCGCCGGGTTCAACGAGGCCGCGCGTGACCTCGCATACTTCCCGCAGGTCTCCCTCGCCGGCCCGGTCGGCAAGGTCATCGGCTGGCTGATCGCCGCCGCCGCCCTGGTGGTGGTGGCCGGCATCGTCGAGCGTCGTCGGCAGGCCCCGGCCGCCGTCCCGGCGAGCACCGGAGCCGGGCGGCACGAGCGTTCCGGACAGCAGCCATCGACCGAGCGGATACCGGCGGAGCTGACGCCGACGCAGGAAGAGGAGCTCGCCGAGGAAGTCGTGGCCTGACCTCATCCGGTTGCCGCCGGACGACGGTTAGGCTGGTGTCCGATGAAACTGCTTCCCGATCGCCTGCGCGGCGCGATGCTCAGCGTGTACGAGCGCCGGCTGATCCAGCTGATGGACACCACGCGGCTGCCGCACCATGTCGCGATCATCTGCGACGGCAATCGGCGCTGGGCGCGGGAGGCGGGTTTCGAGGACGTCAGCCACGGACACCGCGTCGGTGCACAACGGATCGCCGACATGCTCGGCTGGTGTTCGGAACTCGACATCACCACCGTGACGATCTACCTCCTCTCCACCGAAAACCTCCAGCGTGATTCCGAAGAACTCGACGCGCTGCTGGAGATCGTGCCCGACATCGTCGACGAGATCTCCGCGCCGATCACCGACGGCGACCCGCACCACGGCAACTGGCGGGTGCGCATCGTGGGCACACTCGAGCAGCTGCCCGAGCCGGTGGCCGAGCGGCTGCGCGCCGCATCCGAGCGCACCCGGGACTGCGACGGGATGAACGTCAATGTCGCGATCGGCTACGGCGGTCGGCAGGAGATCGCCGATGCGGTGGGCGCCCTGCTCGCCGAACAACTCGGCGAAGGCGCGACCCCGCAACAGATGATCGACGCGGTCACCGTCGAGGCGATCGACCGCAACCTCTACACCAAAGGGCAACCCGACCCGGATCTCGTGATCCGTACGTCGGGGGAGCAGCGGTTGTCCGGATTCTTGTTGTGGCAGAGCGCCTATTCGGAGATTTGGTTCACCGACGCGTACTGGCCGGAATTCCGGCGAGTGGATTTCTTGCGCGCACTGCGCGACTACGCGGCGCGGAATCGGCGGTTCGGTAAGTAGCGCGCCGCGGCCGGGCGCTGCCGGCGAGACGGGGCAGCCGGGGCGGAGTCGAGCGAGTCGTCTTGTTGTGATCGTCGCCGTTCCGGCGATGGACGGAGTGCCGGGCAAATAGCTTCATGGTCGATGCTGACCCCTGTCCGCGGTGAGTCGTTCCTGGCCCTGCCGTCATTTCCCGCGGTCATGCATCTATCGAAGCAGGCGCAAGGGACGTGGATGACCGCGCACCCGCCTATCGATCAACGAGTGAAGCGTGCCCGTCGACGATCGCGGCGAGTCGCCGACGAGACGGCAACGTCGAAGATTGTCGGTGGGCGAGAGAACACTACGAGCACAACACGGAGTCGCCGAGGATCGACCTGACCAGAGAGGGGACCGTTGATCATGGACGGACTGGTGTTCTTGCTCGCGGCCGCGGTGCTTGTACTGATCTTGTTGTGGGCGTTCGGGTCGATCGTGGGCCGGGTGGCCGGTGTGTTGCTGGTGCTCGACGGACTCGGCGGCTTCGTGGTGCACGGTGCGACGCCGGGGTGGCGATACGTGATCGAGCTCGGCGCCGGGATCGGGCTGTGGATGTTCGGTCACTGGCTGTTCGCGGCGAAGCACGGCGCGTGGCGCAGCCGGCTGGGGCGGATGGTGTGGCGGTCGCCGCTGTTGGCGTGGATGGCGCCGGCACCCTGACGACGGGCACTTCTTTGATGATGTGCCCAGCCGGTCAAAGGTGTGGGCGAGATTCGGATGTTGGCGGCAGCGGGGGTTCGGGCGGTTTGGGCTTCGGGTGTGGAGCTGGGGTGGACTCGATGGTCGTCGCGGGCGGTCTGAGGCCGTGGGGTGTGGGTGGTGTGGTTGATCCGGACTGGCGTAGGTTTCGCCGTCACCGCCGGCTGCGTGGTGTTCGAGCATGGCGGTGAAGATATCCACGGGTCGTTGCTCATCGCGTAGGCCGGTGGTGTCGGCGAGGGCGAAGCCGACGGTGTCGCTGGCGGGGAGTATGCCAGGTCGTAGTTGCGCGGCAAACCAGGACGGATCGTCGGTGAGGAAGCTGGCGTGGCGGGCGGCGTGCACGGCGTCGACGGTGCGCCAGTTGATGTCCCACCCGCCCTCGTTGAGGTAGTAGGTGAAGAACACACGGTGGGTGCGGCAGTTCGGTGTGCGCCGCCGGCTGTCACCGACGGTGGGGGCTGTCGCGCTGGCTGGCTCGCTCTGCAGCGAACTCGGCCAGCATGCGGTCATGTTCTTCCTCGATGGTGGTTTCACCGCGGTCGATGCGAGTGATGGCGGCCTTGTCGGCGTCGGTGAGTGGCATTCCGGCCATAGTGTGGCCGGCGTCGATGGCGGCGATGATCTGTTCGGTCGAGCGTCGCGCGCGGTCGGCGCGGATTTCCTCGCGACGGGTGCTGTGGGTGCGGGGTGGTGGGCTCATGACGTCCATTGTGCGCCTTCCGTGTGGGTGTGTTTCTGGGTTGTGGAGGTGAGTTGCGGGTTGAGCAGCCATCCGTGACAAGTCGCGGATGGTGGCATCACGGCCGTTCGTGCCGGCTTCGGCGGTGACGACTTCCAGTCCGCGACTGACTGCGGCGATCTCGGTGCTTTCCAGTGCACGGTCGCCCAGGAACGGGTCTATCGCGAACTGCTCTCGCCCGACGTCCTGACGGTGGTGCGCTCGGCTCAGTGGTATGAACTCGCCGAGCAGCTACTCGGCCGGGCGCGGCGACGTCGAGGTGGCCGGGCCGGCCGTCCTCGATCTGGTCGATCTGGCCAAAGGCATTGCGCGGCAGTCGGGTTCCCCGAAGTGTGTGCTCGGCATCAACGTCGGCGGGTCGGCGCTGCGTACGGACGGACTGTTGCCGCGCGGTGACTTCGTGCAGACCGCGACCACAGTCGAGCAGTGGCCGGCCAGGCGGGCCGAGAAGAAGTCGAGCTGAGCGCCGCCTGAAGTCCCGATCACCATGCCGGCCGGGGCGGGGTGCCCTCGCCCATGCGGTGTAGCGCATCGAGGGCGGTTGCCATGGCACCGCGCCCGATCTGTCTCTCGATCTCGCCGGCCACCGCTGCGGCAGTACGCGCGGCCAGTTCGGTGACCCCGCGTCCGCGGTCGGTGAGTTCGACGAGGCGCGCACGGCGATCGGTCGGATGTGGGCGCCGGGAGACGTAACCGTCGGCCTCGAGGGCTTCGATGATCGTCGCGGCCGACTGTTTGGTGATACCCAGGTGCGCGGCGATCTCGTTCACCGATGCGCCGGCGGCGGCGATCCGCGCGAAGATCACCCCGTGTACCGGCCGCAGTCCCGGGTGGCCGTGCGCGGCGATCTGATCGTTGATGCGTTCGGCGACGGCCGCCTGGGCCCGCATCAGTAGGAACGGAAGATCGGCGATGGGGGGAAGCGGGCTTGACATGAGGGCAGTCTAACTGTCTTATAAAGACAGATAATCTGTCCAACTAGGGAGTGGGATATGCCTGTTGTCACGCAGCCGACCGTGCATGGGATGCACGGATCACTATTTGAATCATTCGTCAGCCCGTCGCGCGGCAGCACCGAATTATGCGCCTGGCGAACGGTTGTCGGACCCACTCAGCAGGGTACGGCGCACCGGGTGGACCGCGAGGAGATCTTCTTGGTGCTGGGCGGCGAGCCGGTGCTGTACCTCGACGGCCGTCCCGAGGCCCTTCAGGTCGGTGCGGTCGTCTTCGTTCCGGCCGACAGCGAAGTGCGCCTGGACAATCCGGGTATGCATGAGGCGACGCTGTGGGTCACGGCCGTTGCCGGCCTACAGGCGACGACGGCATCGGGACAGCAGATCAGTCCGCCGTGGGCGCAGTAGTCGCGGGAACCGGATTCACAACTTGCGCAGGCGGACCCGATTGATCGAATGGTCGCTGTCCTTGCGCAGCACGAGAGTGGCGCGCGGGCGGGTCGGCAGGATGTTCTCGCGTAGATTGGGGAGGTTGATCGAGGTCCAGATGTCGCGTGCGGCGATCATCGCCTGCTCATCGGTCAACGACGCGTAGTGGTGAAAGTGTGAATTCGGGTCGGCGAACGACGTCGAGCGCATCTGCAGGAATCGCGAGACGTACCACCGCTCGATGTCGGTGGTCTTGGCGTCGACGTAGATGGAGAAGTCGAACAGGTCTGACACCATGAGGGTCTCGCCCGTCTGTAAGACGTTGAGTCCCTCCAGGATCAAGATGTCGGGCTGACGAATGTAGTGGCGGACATCGGGCACGATGTCGTAGGTCAGATGCGAATAGACGGGCGCGGTGACCTCGCGGGCCCCCGACTTGACCTCGGTCACGAAGCGCAGCAGCGCACGCCGATCGTATGACTCGGGAAAACCCTTGCGGTGCATGATCTCCCGCCGTTGCAGCTCGGCGGTGGGTAACAAGAAGCCGTCGGTGGTGACCAGGTCGACCTTCGGGTGTGATTCCCAGCGGGCGAGCAGGGCGGCCAGCACGCGTGCGGTCGTCGACTTGCCCACGGCCACACTGCCGGCGATCCCGATGACGAAGGGCACCTGTTTGTCGCCGCGCCGGTCGCCGAGGAAGGTCGACGTCGCAGCGAACAGCCGCTGGCGGGCGGCGACCTGCAGATGGATGAGTCGCGACAGCGGCAGGTAGACCTCGGCGACCTCGGTCAGATCGATCTGTTCGCCGAGGCCGACGAGCTGGGCGAGCTCGTCGGAGGTCAGCACCATCGGCATCGATTCACGTAGTTCACGCCACTGTTTGCGGTCCAGTTCCATGTAGAGACTGGGATCGCGATCACTGGAGTGGCGTGACATCAGCGCCGCCCCGGACCCGTGACGGTCGCGACTGAGGTGCTCGTCATGCACCCACCCTATAAGGGGACCCCGGCCGCCCGGTCCCGCGCCCTCGCACTCGCCGCGCTCGCCGCGGCTGTCCGTTGTCTGCTCGCGTCATCGGTTGTCGCCGCGTTCTCGGTAGCCTGCCGGTATGCCTTCTTCGCGTCCGGCGGCGGCGCCGTCTGGAGTTGTCACCGAATATCTGTTGCTGGGACTGGCCTTCGACCGCCTCGAGGAGGGGTTCGTCGACGCCTACACCGGGGATCCGACGCTGCGTGCGGCAGTGCAGAATGCGCCCGCGCCGCATCCGTCCCGGCTGGCCGACACCGCACGCGGTCTGCAGACCGACCTGCCCGGTGACCTCGATCCGGGCCGGGCGGCATTCATCGCCGCGCACCTGCGCGCATTGGAGTGTTCGGCGCGCAAGTTCGCCGGCGAGGAAATCGGCTTCGTCGAGGAGGTCCGTGCCTACTTCGACGTCGACATCGCGCCGGGCGATCCGGCGACATATCGCGATGCGCACGCCGAACTCGCTGTGGCGCTGGATGTCCCGGGCGCCACGGCGGAGTCATTGACGGCGGCGTACACCGCCTACCGGCGCGCCGAGGAGATACCCCCCGAGCGGGTCGACGACTGCGTGCGCGCATTCAGTGGCGCGTTGCGCGAGCGGGTGCGGGCGGTCTATCCGCTGCCCGACTCGGAGATCGTCGATTTCGAGGTCGTCGCCGACAAGCCGTGGTCGGGATTCAACTACTACCTCGGCGGATACCGGTCGCGGGTGGCGATCAACGGTGATCTGACACAACACATGTCGAGTCTGCCGCAGCTGATCGCGCACGAGGCCTATCCCGGACACCACACCGAACACTGCCGCAAGGAGCAGCTGCTCGTCGGTGGCGGCCAACAGGAGCAGACGATCTTCCTGGTCAACACGCCGCAATGCCTGATGGCCGAGGGACTCGCCGACCACGCGCTCGGCGCGATCATCGGACCGGACTGGGGAATATGGGCGGCCGAGATCTACGCCGATCTCGGACTCCGGTTCGACGGGCGACGAGCCCAGCGGGTGGGCCGGGCCACCGCTGGACTGCTCGGCGTGCGTCAGGACGCCGCGCGGATGCTGCACGATCAGCACACCGACGCCGACACCGCCGCCGAATTCCTGCAACGCTGGCTGCTCGCGCCGCCGGAGCGGGCTCATCAGATGCTGCGATTCCTGACCTCGCCGTTGTGGCGGGCGTACATCTCGACCTACGTCGAGGGCTACCGGCTGCTGCAGCAATGGCTCGATTCGGCCGCCCCCGCAATCGCCGGCGCCCACCGCACGACCCGATTCGGCCGGCTGCTCGACGAGCCGCTGATCCCGGCATCGCTACGCGCGGAACTGGGTGCGACACCCTGACCGATGCGGCGAGGTCCGGGCGGATTATTCGGCTCGCCGCGATGGCCATAGACTTGCGGGCATGACCGAGAACGCCTCGTCCGCCCAATCCGTGAACTCGACGCCGGTGAATTCGATGTCGCTGGCCGAACTCGATCCCGACGTCGCCGCCGCGATGAACGGTGAGCTGAGTCGTCAGCGCGACACCTTGGAGATGATCGCGTCGGAGAACTTCGTTCCGCGCGCGGTGCTGCAGGCGCAGGGCAGCGTGCTGACCAACAAGTACGCCGAGGGTTACCCCGGCCGTCGATATTACGGCGGCTGCGAATACGTCGACGTCGTCGAGGACATCGCCCGCGATCGGGCCAAAGAACTCTTCGGGGCCGACTTCGCGAACGTGCAGCCGCATTCCGGCGCGCAGGCCAATGCCGCGGTGCTGGCCGCACTGATGGAGCCCGGCGAGACATTGCTCGGACTCGACCTCGCCCACGGCGGTCACCTGACCCACGGCATGCGTCTGAACTTTTCCGGAAAGCTCTACGAGAACGCCTTTTACGGCGTCAGCAAAGAGGATTTCCGCGTCGACATGGACGAGGTGCGCAAGATCGCCCTCGACACCCGGCCCAAGGTGATCGTCGCCGGGTGGTCGGCCTACCCGCGCATCCTCGATTTCGACGCCTTCCGCTCCATCGCCGACGAGGTCGGCGCCTACCTGTGGACCGACATGGCCCACTTCGCCGGGCTGGTCGCCGCGGGGCTGCATCCGAGCCCGGTGCCCGCCTCCGACGTGGTGTCCTCGACGGTGCACAAGACGCTCGGCGGGCCCCGCTCGGGCATCATCCTCGCCAAGCAGGAGTGGGCCAAGAAGCTCAACTCGGCGGTGTTCCCCGGCCAGCAGGGCGGTCCGCTCATGCATGTGATCGCAGGCAAGGCCGTGGCGCTCAAGATCGCCGGGACCGAGGAGTTCGCCGAGCGCCAGCGCCGGACCGTGTCGGGTGCCAAGATCCTCGCCGATCGGCTCACCGGGCAGGACGTCACCAAGGCCGGGGTATCGGTGCTGACCGGCGGTACCGACGTCCATCTGATCCTCGTCGACCTGCGCAACAGCCCACTCGACGGCCAGCAGGCCGAGGACCTGCTGCACGACGTCGGGATCACGGTCAATCGCAATGCGGTGCCCTTCGATCCGCGGCCGCCGATGGTGACCTCGGGACTGCGGATCGGTACCCCGGCGTTGGCCACGCGCGGGTTCGGTGACGAACAATTCGCCGAGGTCGCCGACATCATCGCGGGCACGCTGGCCGCCGGGCCGAGCGCGGATGTGTCGGCGTTGCGCGCCCGCGTCTCGCGTCTCGCGTTGGACTTCCCCCTCTACGACGGCCTGGAGTCGTGGGGGCTGATGAGCCGGATCTGACTCTCGGCGCACTCGAAGGGTGCCCGGCCTGCCGTCGATGCGGACCCTTGGCGTACCCTCGGGCGCGATGAACGCACTCACCGAGGACGACCTGATCATTGCGCTCGAGAAGGCGCTTCCGGAGATCTCTGAGGATCACCACGCAGCGGCGACGCCGTGGAATCCGCACGACTGGATTCCGTGGGACGACGGGCGCAACTTCGCGTTCCTCGGTGGCGACGATTGGGACCCCGCCCAGGCGACTCTCTCCGACGAGGCGCGTGCGGGCACGCTCGCGCTGCTTCTCACCAAGGACAACCTGCCGTCCTACCATCGGCTGCTCGCCATACACTTCCCGGCGTTCTCCGAGTGGCGTCAGTTGGTGGGTGTGTGGACCGCCGAGGACAACCGGCATGCCGTCGTGCTGCGGGACTACCTGGTCGTGCGGCGCGCGATCAACCCGGTCGACGCCGAAAACCACCGCCGCGAGCACGTGACCAAGGGATATCGGCAGCGACCGGAGCTGGTGCGGGATCTCGGCCCACTCGACGTCCTGGCCTTGATGGCCGTGCACGAGAACCAGTGCGTGCAGTTCATCAAGCGGCTGTCGGGGGCAGTGACCGACGACGTGTATCAGCAGATCCTCGTCAAGATCAGCGCTGACGACGAATTGCAGGCCCGCACCTTCGTGAACTTCCTCGGCGCCGGCCTCGTCGCCGACCAGGATGCGACCGTCATCGCGGTCGACGAGGCGCTGGCCCGGCTGACCACCGAGCCGATCGGCTTCGACATCGACGACTTCGACGCCGAACGCGCATTGATCGCCGATTACGAGAACGGCCAGACCCACGCCGCGATCGCCGCGAGTATCGCCGACGGCCTCAAACTCGAGAGCCTCCAGGAACTCGGCGCGGACGCTCAGGCCGCACGCCGGCGCATCCTCGCTCTCGCCGGCAGCTGATCCGGCCTTCCCGCGCACGCACTCGGCCGCCGTGGCGGCCGAGTGCGTCACTGCGTCCGACGATACGGGCGTTTACGTGGAATTCACGCCGACACACCTTCGGGGGCGCGCCGCGCCGGGGCATTCCGCGTACGTTGACGGGTGACGGGCCGCGGGGAAGCGGTTCGTCCGGGAGGTTCTCAATCGTGGTGTGCAACAGCAACGCGAGGGGGCCGGCCCCGGTCCCCGTCCATCTCGCCTGAGGCGAGAACGGACCGAGATCATGCCGGTCGACTTGAACTGGTTTGTGCGGGTGCCGCACAACTGTAGGAGCCCACGTGACCACACGCACCTACGTCCTCGACACCTCCGTCCTGCTCTCTGATCCCTGGGCGGTCACCCGTTTCGCCGAACACCACGTGGTTCTGCCACTGGTGGTCATCGGCGAACTCGAGGGCAAACGTCACCACCACGAGCTCGGCTGGTTCGCCCGCGAGGCCTTACGGCTCCTCGACGACCTACGGCTCGATCATGGGCGGCTCGATGTGCCCTTCGGAATCGGTGAATCCGGCGGCACGCTGCAGGTGGAGCTCAACCACACCGACCCGGCGGTCCTGCCGGCCGGATTCCGCACGGACACAAACGATTCGCGCATCCTGGCGTGTGCGCTGAACCTGCGGGCGGAGGGAGCCGACGTCATCCTCGTCTCCAAGGACACCCCACTGCGGGTGAAGGCCGGTGCCGTCGGCCTTGCCGCCGACGAATATCACGCCCAGGACGTCGTCGTCTCCGGCTGGTCGGGGATGACCGAGCTCGATGTCGCGTCCGAGGTCATCGACACTCTGTTCGCCGAGGGGGTCGTCGACCTGGATGCCGCTCGAGAACTCCCGTGCCACACCGGCGTTCGCCTTCTCGGGCCGGGCTCGTCGAGCGCGCTCGGCCGGGTCAACGAATCCAAGACCGTCCAGCTGGTGCGCGGTGACCGCGAGGTGTTCGGTCTGCACGGCCGCTCGGCCGAGCAGCGGGTGGCGCTCGATCTCCTCCTCGACGACACGGTCGGGATCGTGTCGCTCGGCGGCAAGGCCGGTACCGGTAAATCGGCACTTGCCCTGTGCGCCGGTCTGGAAGCCGTGCTCGAACGCCGCACCCAGCGCAAGGTCGTGGTCTTCCGTCCGTTGTACGCAGTCGGTGGCCAGCAACTCGGCTACCTACCCGGCGGTGCCGACGAAAAGATGGGTCCATGGGCGCAAGCCGTCTTCGACACGCTCGAAGGGCTGGCATCGCCGGAGGTGCTCGAGGAGGTCCTCGCCCGGGGCATGCTCGAGGTGCTGCCCCTGACGCATATCCGCGGTCGGTCCCTGCACGACTCGTTCGTCATCGTCGACGAGGCGCAATCGCTGGAGCGCAACGTGCTGCTGACGGTGCTCTCGCGACTCGGCTCGGGCTCGCGTGTGGTGTTGACCCACGACGTCGCCCAGCGCGACAACCTGCGGGTCGGCCGGCATGACGGGGTGGCCGCCGTCATCGAAAAGCTCAAGGGGCACCCGCTTTTCGCGCACATCACGCTCACCCGCAGTGAGCGCTCACCGATCGCCGCACTGGTCACCGAGGTGCTCGAGGAGTTCGCTCCCGGCGCCGTCTACTGACGCAGCCCCGGGTCGGCCGGTGACCGTCGCCGGCCGACCCGGGACCACGACCGGCAGCCCGCACCGCCCTTGAACTTGAAACCGGGTTCAAGTACGGTACGGATCATGGAGATCCAGAACACAGTTGCCGTCGTCACCGGTGCGGGTGGCGGCATCGGGGGAGCCATCGCCCGTGCGCTGTCTGCGGCGGGCGCCCGCGTCGTGCTGACCGACCTCGACGCCGACGCCGTCACCGCGACGGCGAAGACCATCGCCGACCGCGGCGCAGAGGTGGTGGCGCGCTCGGGAAATGCTGCCGACAACGCGCACATCGACGAGGTGATCGCCGCTGCCGCCGAGCATTTCGGCCCGGTCGACATGTACTTCGCCAACGCCGGGATCGGCGGGGCCACCGGCCTCGAGGCCACCGACGACGACTGGGCCACCGTCATCGATGTGAACCTGATGGCCCACGTGCGCGCCGCGCGCCGGCTCGTCCCGGAGTGGGCAGAGCGAGGCCGCGGGTATTTCGTCAGCACCGCCTCGGCGGCGGGTTTGCTGACCCAGCTGGGGTCGGCGACGTATTCGGTCACCAAGCACGCGGCGGTCGGATTCGCCGAGTGGCTCTCGGCGACCTACGGTGACGCCGGAATTCGGGTCAGTTGCCTGTGTCCGATGGGCGTCGACACCAAGTTGCTGCGTCCCGACGCCACCCCGGATACGCCCGGCGGGCGCCTCATGCAGCGGGCGGTGGAGACCGCAGGCGCGGTGCTCACCCCCGACGAGGTGGCGCAGCTGGTGCTGGCCTCCGTCGCCGACGAGCGTTTCCTCATCCTGCCGCACCCCCAAGTGCTCGAGATGTATCGCCACAAAGGCGCCGACTACGACCGGTGGCTGCGCGGGATGCGCCGCTATCAGGCATCGCTGCTCGCGCCGCAGGATGCATGAGCCCGCCCTGGCGGACCGTGCCTTATTCACTCATCACCAGACCCATCAATCAGTCACCACGCTCTCATCGAGGAGAAGTCGCATGACCCTGTTCGAGCCGTCGCCGCGCGCCGAAGACTACCGCCGCAAGCTGCTGGCCTTCATGGACGAACACATCTACCCCAATGAGGCGGTGTATTCGCAGCAGATGCGTGAGTCGGCGAATCCGCATGCGACGCCGCCGATCCTGCTCGAGCTCAAGGCCAAGGCGAAGGCCGAGGGGCTGTGGAATCTGTTCCATCCGTATGCCGATTGGGGCCCGGGTCTGACGAACCTGGAGTACGCCCATCTCGCCGAGATCATGGGCCGGGTCGGCTGGGCGCCCGAGGTGTTCAACTGCAACGCACCCGACACCGGCAACATGGAGGTGCTCACCCTCTTCGGCACCGATGAGCACAAGGAGCGCTATCTCAAGCCGCTGCTCGACGGTGAGATCGCCTCGGCCTTCGCGATGACCGAACCCGCGGTCGCGAGCTCGGATGCGACGAACATCGAGCTGCAGATGGTCCGAGACGGTGACTCCTACGTCCTCAACGGGCGGAAGTGGTTCGCGTCCAACGCGGTCCGTCCGGACTGCAAGGTGCTGATCGTGATGGGCAAGACCGATCCGAGTGCGCCGACGCACCGGCAGCAGTCGATGATGGTCGTTCCCACCGATGCGCCCGGCCTGACGATCCTGCGCAACCTCCCGGTATTCGGGTATGTGGACCGGGAAAGCCACGGCGAGTTGGTCTTCGACAACGTCCGGGTGCCGGCCACCGATGTCCTCAAGGGGGAGGGCGAGGGATTCGCGATCGCGCAGGCGCGGCTGGGGCCGGGGCGCATCCATCACTGCATGCGCGCTATCGGAATGGCCGAACGCGCACTGGAACTCATGTGCCGACGGGCTGGGGCACGGACCACCTTCGGGCGAGCGCTGGCCGACCGCGCCAACATCGCGGACTGGATTGCCGAGGCGCGCATCGATATCGAGATGGTGCGGCTGCTGACGCTCAAGGCGGCGTACATGATGGACACGGTGGGCAACAAGGCCGCCGCCACCGAGATCGCCGCGATCAAGGTCGCCGCGCCGAATGTGGCCCTCAAGATCGTCGACCGCGCCATCCAGGTACACGGCGGTGCCGGTGTGACCGACGACTTCCCGCTGGCGGAGGCCTATGCGCACCTGCGGACGCTTCGGCTGGCCGACGGTCCCGACGAGGTCCACAAGCGTGCCATCGCGCGACGGGAGCTACGCCAGTACCGCACGTCGGCGGCCGTGCCCGAGAAGGTCGACGGGGTATCGGACAACGCATTGTCGGCGCGCTAGGTGATGGTGGCCGTGCCGCTGCGCGAGGGGGTTGACGATGGTGAATGAAGGGAAGATTCACGAGACGGGGCTGGCCGTGATCCCGGAGGTCGACGCCGTAGCGCTCGGCGAGTGGCTCGCGCGCATCGGGGTCCGCCCGCAGGGTTCGATGACCTGCACGAGAGTCGGTCTCGGGCAATCGAATCTGACGTATCTGCTCGCCGACGAGGCGGGCGGGCGCTGGGTGTTGCGCCGGCCGCCGGTGGGCAATCTGCTGGCGTCGGCGCACGACGTGGTGCGCGAGGCGCGCATCCTCTCGGCGCTGGCCGGCACGGACGTACCGGTTCCCGCGGTCCTCGGCGTGTGCACCGACGAGTCGGTGAGCCCGGCGCCGCTGGTGGTGATGGAATACGTCGACGGTGTGGTGCTCGACGGCATGCCGACGGCGCAAGCGTTGACGCCGGCCACGCGTGGGCGCATCGCCGAGTCGATGATCGATACCCTGACACGCATTCACCGGGTGGATCTCGAGGACGTGGGACTGAATGATCTCGCCAGCCACAAGCCCTATGCCGCACGGCAACTCAAGCGGTGGAGTGCGCAGTGGGAAAAATCCAAGACCCGGGAGATACCGGCCCTGGACGAGCTGACGGGGCGGCTGTCGGCCAACATTCCCGAACAGCGCGAGACCCGCCTGGTGCACGGCGACTTCCACATTCGCAACGTGATGGTCGATCCGGAGTCCGGCTCGGTGCGTGCCGCGCTCGACTGGGAGCTGTCGACCCTCGGTGATCCGCTCGCCGACATCGGTAGCACCCTTGCGTATTGGCCGGCGGCAGGGGATATCCCATTGGCGGCGCCGGTGGAGCTGCTCGACGGATTTCCCTCGCGCGAGCAGTTGGCCGAGATGTATCTCGAGCGCAGCGGCCGTGATGCGCAGGCACTGCGATTCTGGCATGCGCTCGGCCTGTGGAAGGTCGCGATCATCGCCGAGGGGGTGTTGCGGCGCGCTCAGGACAACCCGGCCAACCGTGCTGCCGCCGGGGTGCCGACCGGCGACATCATCGACCTTCTGGTCGACAAGGCGAGTGCCGTCGCCGATGCGGCCGGACTGTAGTGGAAGGACCGGGATGTCGGCCCCGGAAGGGTCGATGGACCCGGGGTCGATGGAGCCGGTGAGAAGATGACGGTATGACTGCACGTGACACGACGAAGCGACCGGGCGACGACTCGTTGCCGCCGCTCGCGGTGACCGACGGGGAAAAGGCTCCGCCGGTCACCGCGCGCGGCGAACGCACCCGGGCGGCACTGATCACGGCGGCCCGACGGATCTTCGAGCGTGACGGATTCTCCGATGCCCGGCTGACCGACATCACCGCCGAGGCGAAGTGCTCGACCGGGACCTTCTACACCTATTTCGACAGCAAGGAGGAGATCCTCGACGCCGTGCTGGCCCTTGCACATGAGGACATGCTCCACCCTGGACTTCCGCACGTGGAGACCCGCGCGCAGGATGATCCGTATGCGGTCCTCGAGGCGGCCAATCGCGCATACTTCGAGGCGTACAAGCGCAATGCGAAGCTGCGCCTCGTCCTGGAACAGGTGTCGGCCAACATCCCGGAGTTCCGCGAGAAGCGCCGCCGGCGCGGACAGGTGTTCGCGACCCGAAATGCCCGGCACATCAAGGACCTTCAGGACCGCGGTCTCGCCGATCCCGACCTCGACCCACTCGTGGCCGCGACCGCATTGTCTGGCATGGTGTCGCGGATGGCATATCAGGCCTTCGCCCTCGGCGACTACGCCGACCTCGATCAGATGGTGGTCACCGCAACGCGGTTGTGGGCCAACGCCATCCGGCTGCGTGGGCCCGAGGAGCCGGGCGTCTCAGAGTCCTGACGCGCGATGGTCAGGATGTCGGTTGCACGCCCAGGAGTGCTGCGAGCTGGCGTGCCAGCGGAGCGAGGTCGAGGCGATCGGGATCCTTCTTGGGCGTCGAATCCCACGGCTGAGCGGTGTCGGGATTCGCGAGGGCGACGCGGTCGGCGCTCCGTACCCCGCTGGTGCTGCCGAAGGGCGCCGTGCACGAGGCGTCGGTGTTGAACGGGAAGTCGTCGTAGCGGATGTCGAAGCGCGGGTTGCGGCGCCTCACGTCGTCGATGATGCGTTGGGTGCTCTCGTAGCCGCGGGTGCAGGTCGGCGGATTGTTGGTCTCCAGGACGATGCCGAAATGGATCTGTCCGTCGCCCGGTGCGGTGGAGTGGCTGCCCGCCGAGAGTTGTGACAGCATCGCGAAGGTCAATGACGTGGTGTAGGTGGCCGGCGCGATGGTGCGCGTCACCGAGGCGAGGTCGTGGACGACCTTCGCGGCGTCACCGCCGTTGCGCTGCACCAGTTGTGAGATCTGACTGGCCGACGCGGTGCCGGTGGTCAGCAGCCGGCGCAGGTCGGGATCGGCGGCCGACAGCGTCGCAGTGATCAGATCGAGTCCGCGCGACCACGTGAGGATGGCATCGGATTGCTCGGCCTGCGTGGCCAGTACGGTATTCGCGTCCTGAATGAGCCCGACGGTTGCGGGCAGGTTGTCGGCGCCGGCCCTCGACAGCGTCGAGAGTGAATCGACGAGCCGGGTCAGGTTGTCGGACTGTCCGCCCAGTGCCCTGCCCAATTCGGTGATGACGGTGTGCAGGTCGTCGAGCGGTACCGAGTCGGCGAGCCGGATCGTCGAGGCCACCACTTGGTCGAGCGGTGGTGGCACCGACGAGGTGGAGATATCCGCACCGTCATGCAGGTATGTGCCATCACCGCGTGTCGGTTGCAGGTCGACGTATTGCTCGCCGATGGCCGAGCGATTGGCCACCACCGCCGTGGCCGACGCCGGGATCCGGGATGCACTCGAGTCCAGTTGCAGTTCCACGTCCACGCCATCGTGGGTCAGGCGCAGCGGGCCGACCCGGCCGACCGGCACGCCCAGATAGGTGACCTCGGCATTGGTGAAGATCCCGCCGGAGTCGGGGAGGTGCATGGTGACCGTGTAGACGCCGACACCGACGAGACGGTTCACATGGACGAGCCGAAAGCCCGCGACGACGCTGATGACCAGCCCGATGACGACGATGGCCGCGATCTGCAGGCGCGCAATCCGACTCAGCGGAGGCATAGATGAGGACCGACCCTTCCGGCCCGCATCTGCGGAGCCGACGAAACCCTACTCGTGGGTAAAGGTGCGGTACCAGGGGTTTGTGGGCAACGTCGGGAGGCGTTGCGGCTATGACGTACGGCATGGAACGGCCGTGGCTTACTCCACGACACCCGACGGCCACCCAGATCCACGGCGGTGAAGTCGCGCTTCGCCCGCTTCCGCGGTGGTAATCAGATCCATGCCGCACCGTGACCATCGCGAGATTCACGGGCTCTTGCGCTTTGCCACACTGGTGTGGTGCAGAAGTTACTGAAGAGACCACTGGGATTCCTGGGACTATTGGTGCTTGCGGTGATGGCTGCTTTCGCCGGCGGGGCCGGATACGCCGCCGCCGCACCGGCCGCGCCGACAACAGGAACGACCACGCCAACAGGAACGACCACGCCAACGGGTACCACAACGCCCTCGGCCACTCCGCGTCTGACGCTGCCCGAGGGCATCAGCATTCCGCGCAGCGGCATCCCCGCACTCGACACCATCCTGAACTCCCTGGCCGGCACCGGATCTTCCGGCAATGTTCCGGGCGCGGAGCAGACGAGTCAGATGATCGTGGTGACGGCACCGAAGGCGAGCGACCAGACGGCGTCGTTGACCGCCTTCGAACGGGAGGCGAGCGGGAGCTGGAAGCCCGTGTTCGGCCCGACCAAGGCCTTCCTGGGCGAGTTGGGAATGGGGCAGCCGCAGGACAACGTGTACCGGACACCTGAGGGCACCTTCGCGTTGGACCAGGCCTTCGGCCGACTGGCCAACCCAGGTACCAAGATGCCGTACTTCCAGGCGACCCAACAGGATTGGTGGGACTCCAACATGAAGTCGCCCACCTACAACACCCATGTCCATCAGGCCCAGACCCCCGGTGGCGACAGCGAAAACCTCTACGGCGCCGGCTCGGCCTATGACTACGCGGTGAACATCGCCTCCAACCCGCAGCGCGTCCCGGGCAAGGCGTCGGCGATCTTCCTGCACGCCAGCACCGGTGAGCCGACGCAGGGTTGCGTGTCCATCGACAAGGGCGTGCTCCGCAACGTCCTCAAGTGGCTCGATCCGGCCAAGCATCCCAAGATCACCATCGGGGTCAACCAGAGTGCACCGTCGAGCACCGCACCGCAGAGCACAACTCCGCAGAGCACGACTCCGCAGAGCACGACACCGCAGAGCACCACACCGGGCACCACCACGCCGCAGAGCTCGACGCCGACGATTCCCGGTGATCTCACCGGACTCCTGGGCGACGAATCGCTGACCCAACTGCTCAATCAGCTGGTCGGAATTCTTCCGTCGTTGCTCGGCACCGGTGGCTGACAACCCAGATCGAATCGTGAAGTGACGAGGCGCCGTCGTCGATCCCGCCGGGATCGGCGGCGTCGCCGTTTGTGGTGCCCACCGTCTGTGCGCCCGATGTCATGCGCCGGCGCAGGTCGGCGCGAATGCCACCGCCCGCCGGCCACCGAAGTCGCCGCGGGCAGCGGTCACCCTGTCGATCTGAGCCCGCGCCTGCTCGGCGACCGGTGTGTCGGGGTCGAGTACCTCCACGTAGACGTGATGTGCGGCAAGAGATCTCGTCGCGGCATCGATCTCGTCGGACACCTCGACCGCATGCGTTGCCCGCGGCCCGTTCTCGAACTGCCCCGAGGGCGCGGTGGACGGGTCGGGCGGATCAGCGTTCATGATCCAGGTTGGCCATCTTGAGGACGTCGAGACGCTTGTCGAGTTCGGCTTCGCTGAGTTTGTCGCCGATGAGACCACGGTCGATGACCGTCTGCCGGATCGTCTTGCCCTCTTTGATGGCCTCCTTGGCGACGGCGGCGGCCTCCTCGTATCCGATCGCCGAGTTGAGTGGCGTCACGATCGACGGTGAGCTCTCGGCGAGGGTTCGCAGTTGGTCCTCATGCGCGACGAGTCCGGCGATACAGCGGTCGGCGAACAGACGGGAGACGTTGGCCAGCAACGTGAGCGACTCCAGCACGTTGCGGGCCATCATCGGGATGTACACGTTGAGTTCGAAGGCGCCGTTGCCGCCCCCCCAGGTGACCGCCGCGTCGTTGCCGATGACCTGTGCGGCCACCTGCGTAACAGCCTCGGGCAGAACGGGGTTGACCTTGCCGGGCATGATGGAACTACCCGGCTGCAAGTCGGGGAGGCTGATCTCGCCGAGTCCGGTGAGCGGTCCCGACCCCATCCAGCGGACGTCGTTGGCGATCTTGGTGAGCGAGACCGCGACCGTCTTCAGCTGACCCGACAACTCGACGAGGCCATCGCGTGCGGCCTGCGCCTCGAAGTTGTCGGCCGCCAGCCGCAACGCGTCGACGTCGGTGAGCTTGCGCAGTTCGGCGACGACCCTGGTGCCGAAGCCGGCGGGCGCGTTGAGGCCGGTGCCGACCGCGGTACCGCCGATCGGCAACTCGCCGACACGGGGCAGCGTCGTCCGGATGCGCTCGATGCCGGCCTCGACCTGACGCGCGTATCCGCCGAACTCCTGTCCCAGCGTCACCGGCACCGCATCCATCAGGTGGGTGCGGCCACTTTTGACCACCTCACGCCACTGATTCGACTTATCCCGCAGTGCCAGTCGCAAATGGTCGAGCGCGGGGACGAGATCGCTCACCGCGGCCTCGGTGGCGGCCACATGGGTGGCGGTGGGGAAGGTGTCGTTGGACGACTGCGACATGTTGACGTGGTCGTTCGGATGTACCTCGACGCCATGGGTTTTCGCGATCGACGCGATGACCTCGTTGGTGTTCATGTTCGAGCTGGTACCCGACCCGGTCTGGAACACGTCGATGGGGAACTGGTCGTCGTGACGCCCGTCGGCGATCTCTTTCGCGGCGGCGATGATGGCGTCTGCCTTGTCGGCGTCGAGCAGTCCGAGGTCCTTGTTGACCTGTGCGCACGCGGCCTTCAGCAGTCCCATCGCACGGATCTGGGTGCGCTCGAGCGGACGGTGGCTGATCGGGAAGTTCTCCACCGCGCGTTGCGTCTGTGCTCGCCACAGCGCTTCGATGGGCACCTTGACCTCGCCCATGGTGTCGTGCTCGATGCGGAACTGCTGCTCGGTCATGTGATGCATTCCTCCGGTGTCGACGGTGGCGAACCCCAAACCACGCTACTCGGCGCCATTCCGGGATGCTTGCCGGGTCAGTGCCGTATTTCGATGTCGCCGAGTGGCACCGAAGTACGGCACAGGCCGTGCGCAGCGTCGAAGTTGTGCACAAGTTCCGCTCGGCAAGGGGTTGTCGGTGTCGGCGGCGGTCACACTGTGCGACATGACGGTGGAGGACGTGCGTGATGACCGACCGGTGGCATCGCCCGACATGGCTCTCCTCGGCGAGCTTTTCGACCGGCAGGAGGGCGTCGTCGCGCGCAGGCAGGTGATCGAGTGCGGATACTCGGCTCCGTTCATCCGCCGCAAAGTTCGGCGCAACGAGTGGGCCGTCGTGTACCCGGGTGTCTATGTGGACCACACCGGTCCGCTCACCTGGCAGCATCGAGCGTGGAGTGCCGTACTCGACGCCTTTCCTGCGGCGCTGAGTCATGTATCTGCCGTGTCCGGCGGTCATACATCGGCCGTGTCCGGCGGTCATACATCTGCCGTGTCCGGCGGTCATGCATCGGCCGTGGACGACGGGCAGCGCGCGCCGTCGGAGCCGATCCACATCGTGGTGGATCGCGCCCGACGGGTGACACAACGGTCCGGCGTCGTCGTGCACTACGGGTCGGGACTCGACGACAAGGTGTTGTGGCATGCGCAGCCGCCGCGCGTGCGTACCGAGGAAGCGCTACTCGACATCGTCGGTGCAACGTCGTCCGAGATGAGTGTCGTCGCGTGTCTTGCCGATGCGGTCGGAGCGCGCAAGACCACAGCGGATCGGCTCCTCGTGGCGGTGCGACGCCGGACGCGGCTGCGTCACCGCGCCTTTGTCGAGAAAGTTCTTTGTGACGTCCGCGACGGCACCTGCTCGGTGCTCGAGCGCGGCTACCTCACGAGAGTCGAACGCGCGCACGGACTTCCGTCGCCGCAACGGCAGGCTCCGACGACCGCGGATCGGCGCGGACTGCGTGATGTCGACTACGGCGAGTGGGGAGTGGTCGTCGAGCTGGATGGGCGCGCCTGGCATGACTCTGCGCGGGACCGCGACCGCGACATGGAACGAGATCTCGACGCCGCGGTCGGCGCAGCGCGCCTGACGCTGCGCCTGGGCTGGGGGCAGGTGTACGACCGACCCTGTGTGACGGCGCGCAAGGTGGCACGCGCGCTGAGCGCGGGCGGATGGACGGGCTCGGCGAGCCGGTGCGCACGGTGCCCGTAGACGATTCAGTGCCGTAGATCGGTGTCACCTGGTGGCACCGATCTACGGCACAACGGTTTTCAGCGCTCCCGGGAGCGGACCCGCACGCCGTTCAGCGGCACCGTCACCGAACCGGAGGGGTCGGTGAAGAAGTCGTTGCCCTTGTCGTCGACGACGATGAACGCCGGGAAGTTCTCGACCTCGATCTTCCAGACGGCCTCCATACCCAGTTCGGGGTATTCGATGACCTCCTGGCTCTTGATGCAGTCGAGGGCCAGGCGTGCGGCCGGACCGCCGATCGAGCCGAGGTAGAAACCCCCGTGCGCCGCACAGGCATTGGTGACCTGCTTGGACCGGTTGCCCTTGGCGAGCATCACCATCGAACCGCCCGCGGCCTGGAACTGCTCGACGTAGGAGTCCATGCGTCCGGCGGTGGTCGGGCCGAACGATCCCGATGCCATGCCTTCTGGCGTCTTGGCCGGCCCGGCGTAGTAGACGGGATGATCGCGCAGGTACTCCGGCATCGGCTCGCCGGCGTCGAGGCGTTCCTTGATCTTGGCATGTGCGATGTCGCGGGCGACGACGAGCGGCCCGGTCAGCGAAAGTCGGGTCTTCACCGGGTAATTCGACAGTTCGGCGAGGATCTCGGGCATCGGCCGGTTCAGATCGACCTCGACGACCGCGCCGCCCTCGATGTCCTCGGCTACCCCGGCATCCGGCATGTACTGGGCCGGATCGGTCTCGAGTTGTTCGAGGAAGACGCCGTCGGCGGTGATCTTGCCCAGGGCCTGACGGTCTGCCGAGCACGACACCGCGATCGCCACCGGGCATGACGCGCCGTGACGCGGCAGACGCACCACCCGGACGTCGTGACAGAAGTACTTGCCACCGAACTGTGCGCCGATACCGAAGGATTGCGTCAGCTTGAAGACCTCGTCCTCGAGCTCGACGTCACGGAAGCCGTGTGCGGCCATGGAGCCCTCGGTGGGTAACGTGTCGAGATAGTGCGCCGACGCGTATTTGGCTGTCTTCAAGGCGAATTCGGCCGAGGTGCCGCCGATGACCACCGCAAGGTGATAGGGCGGGCAGGCCGCGGTACCCAGGGACCGGATCTTCTCGTCGAGGAACTCCAAGAGCCGCTTGGGGTTCAGGATCGCCTTGGTCTCCTGGAACAGGAACGACTTGTTGGCGCTGCCGCCGCCCTTGGCCATGAACAGGAACTTGTACTCCGGCCCCTTCGGTCCCTGTTCGGTGGCGTAGATCTCCACCTGCGCAGGCAGATTGGTGCCGGTGTTCTTCTCGTCGTAGGTCGTCAGCGGGGCGAGCTGCGAGTAGCGGAGGTTGAGCTCGGTGTACGCGTCGTACACGCCCCGGGAAATCCATTGGGCGTCATCGCTTCCGGTTAGCACACCCTCGGACTTCTTGCCCATGATGATCGCGGTGCCGGTGTCCTGGCACATGGGCAGCACACCGCCGGCGGAGATGTTGACGTTCTTGAGGAGGTCGAGCGCGACGAAGCGGTCGTTGCCCGACGCCTCCGGGTCGTCGATGATCTTGCGCAGCTGTGCCAGATGCGCCGGCCGCAGGTAGTGGCTGATGTCGTGCATCGCCTCGGCGGTCAGCTTCTCCAGTGCTTCCGGCTCGACTTTCAGGAACTCCTGGCCGTTGACTTCGAACGTGGAGACCCCGTCGGTCGTGATCAACCGGTAGGGGGTCTCGTCGGCTCCGGAGGGCAGCAGGTCGGCATAGCGGAACTCCGGAGCAAGGGCTGGTTCACTCACGCGACGATGTTATCGGCGCCCGGCCCTCATTCAGCCGGTAAGGCTGCCCTAACCGACCCGTCGATGTGCCGTCGGTCTCAGATGCTCACGCCGGCATACTCGCGCAGCTTGGCGGGCCGGTGGACGGCCTCGATACGCCGGATGGTGCCCGACTTGGACCGCATGACCAGCGAGCGGGTGGTTGCACCGCCCGGACGGTAGGTCACCCCGCGCAGCATGTCGCCGTTGGTGACGCCGGTGGCGCAGAAGAAGGAGTTCTCCCCGCTGACCAGGATGTCGTTGGTCAGGATCCGGTCGAGGTCGTGTCCGGCGTCGATGGCCTTCTGGCGCTCTTCGTCGTTGCGGGGCCACAGCTTGCCCTGGATCTCGCCGCCCATACATTTCATCGCGACGGCGGTGATGATGCCCTCGGGGGTGCCGCCGACACCCATCAGCATGTCGACGCTGCTGTAGTCGCCGGCCGCCGCGATCGCGCCGGCGACGTCGCCGTCGGAGATGAGGCGGATCTTCGCGCCGGCCTGGCGGATCTCGCCGATCAGGTTGGCGTGGCGGGGACGATCGAGAACGACGACCGTCAGGTCGGCGACGTCGATGCCCTTGGCCTTGGCGACCGAGTTGATGTTCCACTCGACCGACTCGTCGATGTTGATGGCGCCCTTGGCTTCCGGGCCGACAGCGATCTTGTCCATGTAGAACACCGCGGACGGGTCGTACATGGTGCCGCGCTCGCTGACGGCGATGACCGCGATCGAGTTCGGGCGGCCCTCGGCCATCAGGGTGGTTCCGTCGATCGGGTCGACCGCGACGTCGCAGTCGGGGCCGGTGCCGTCGCCGACCTCTTCGCCGTTGAACAGCATCGGCGCCTCGTCCTTCTCGCCCTCGCCGATCACGACGACGCCGCGCATCGAGACGGTCGAGAGCAACTGGCGCATGGCGTCGACGGCAGCGCCGTCACCACCGTTCTTATCGCCGCGACCCACCCAGCGTCCGGCGGCCAGGGCGGCGGCCTCGGTGACTCGTACC
Organism: Gordonia sp. DT219; assembly: GCF_049847065.1. Lineage (NCBI taxonomy): Bacteria > Bacillati > Actinomycetota > Actinomycetes > Mycobacteriales > Gordoniaceae > Gordonia > Gordonia sp. DT219. Next base: position 64,114 of record NZ_JBNCNR010000008.1, read on the forward strand.
AGCTCCATCGCCAAGTTGCGATCGGGGGCCTGGGGGGTGGCTTCGGTCATGTCTTCGACTCCTCGGCGTGCGGCGATGCGGTGGTCCCATCCTCGCATGTCATGTCGATGCGCTGGTCACCGCCCTGCGCCGCACCCGAGCCGCCGCGTCGTGCGCGGGCAACGACGGTGGGCGATTGCCGACCGCGGCGTGCCGACTGGAATACTGAGCGCCATGGCCCAGAAACCGCGCTACCTGATCAGCGGTAAGGACATGATCTGGTCGATCATCCCGCTGCTCGTGATCTGCGCGATCGTCGCCATCGCGTCGGGGAACTGTTCGGTGGGCCTCACCGGCACGGCCGCCGACGACCGGACCAACCCGTTCGACGTCCAGAGCGCCCTGCTCGCCGACTCGCAGACGATGCCGTTCCCGATCCGCAAACCACCCGATCCGGATGGCTGGAAGCCGAATTCGGGCAGCCGGGAGAATGTGTCGGGGCATGTGGTGAGCAACGTCGGCTGGATCACCGGCCACGGCAGCTATCTCCAGCTCACCCAGACCGATGCGTCCGAGGACGATCTGGTCGATCACCTGGCCGACGGTTCGCACGTGGCCTCCGGCAGCGGTACCCGCGAGCTCGGTGGTCATCAGTGGGTCACCTACAGCACCACCGGCGACAACAAGTTCTGGATCACCGACCTCGGGACCGCGCGGATCGCGATCCTGTCGGCCGGCCCCGATGACGACATGGCCGCGATGGCGACGTCGGTGCTCGATCAGCAGCCGCTGCCGGGCCGCGGCTGAGACCCGGCCGGGTCGGGTCGGGACGCGGTCAGTCCTCGTTGTCCGCTGTGTCGCTGTCGGTATCCGTACCGTCGTCGAGCACCGATTCGATCCGTTCGCGCGCCCCGGTCAGATGCGCTTCGCAGCGATCGGCGAGCGCTTCACCACGCTCCCACAGCGACAGTGACGCATCGAGGTCGAGCCCACCACGTTCCAGGGTCGCCACCACCTCGGCGAGTTCGTCGCGGGCCTGTTCGTAACCCAGCTCGGCCACCGGGATGGGTCCGTCTCCGGAACCTTCGACGTCGGAGTTCTTCGGTGTCGGTTGCGGACTCACTGTTCCTCCTGGTTGTGGGCCGGTTCGGTCGCGGTCACCTGCGCGTGGATCGAGCCGTCGGCGACCCGGATACGCAACTGCGACGCATCCGGGAGTTCGTCGACCGAGTCGAGGACGTACGGCGGGTCGGCGTCGACGCGCTGCACCACTGCGTAGCCGCGGGCGAGGGTCTGGGCCGGGCCGAGTGTGGCCAGCCGGGCCGCGAGATGTTCGGTCCGGCGGCCCTCGGTATCGACGTGGCGGATGAGGTCACGGCGCGCATCGGCCCGCAGTCGCTCGACGCGTTCGGTATGCCGGTCGAGGATCGAGAACGGGTCGGCCAGGACCGGCCGGTTGCGCAACCCGGCGAGCACCCGGTCCTCGCGATGCACCCAGTTCCGCAGGGCGCGTGCGCTGCGGCGGCGCAGCACGGCGATCGCGGCGAGTTCGGATTCCACATCGGGTACCGCCCGCTTGGCGGCATCGGTGGGCGTGGCGGCGCGGACGTCGGCGACGAGGTCGAGCAGCGGGGTGTCGGGTTCGTGGCCGATCGCGCTGATGACCGGGGTGGTGCAGGTGACCACCGCGCGCAGGAGCGCCTCGTCGGAGAACGGCAGCAGATCCTCGACGCTGCCGCCGCCGCGGGCGATGATGATGACGTCGATCTCGGGGTGGGCGTCGAGTTCGCGCAGGTGGGCGATGATGCGGGGCACCGCAGTGGGGCCCTGCACGGGGGCGTCGCGAACGTCGAAGCGTACGGCCGTCCACCGCGCCGACGCCACCGACACGACGTCGCGTTGGGCGGCGCTCGAGCGACCGGAGATCAGGCCGATCGTGCGTGGCAGGAACGGCAGCGCTCGTTTGAGTCGAGGGTCGAACAAACCCTCGGCGGCCAGCAACTGCCGGCGCCGTTCGATGCCGAGTAGTAGCTGACCCACGCCGATGGGCCGAATGTCGGTGACGCGCAACGAGATCGAACCACGGCCGGTGTAGTAGCTGGGGCGCCCCAGCATCACCACATGTGCGCCGTCGGTGATCCGAACCTCGCTGCGCGCGAGCAGGTCCGGGCTGCACGTCACCGAGATCGAGATGTCGGCGGCGGGATCGCGCAGCGTCAAAAAAGACGTGCGCGTGCCGGGTCGCCTACTGATCTGGGTCACCTGACCCTCCACCCAGATCTGCCCGAGCCGGTGAACCCAGTCGGCGATCTTGGTGTTGACCGTGCGGACCGGCCACGGGTTGTCGGCAGAATTCGCCGACCCGCCGCCGCTCACGCGGACCGTCCGCGCCGGTGTTGCGACGCGATCACTTCGATGGCGTGCGCTTGTTCTGGGCCGAGGTGATCCGGTTGTCGATCATGGTGACGAACGGCGCCCGGTTGCGGGTGGCCTTCTCGTAGTCGAGCAGCGTGCCGAGATCTTCGGCACCGACCGAGCGCAATTTGGCCCGTAACTGGGCGAGGGTCAGGTTGTCGTACTCGGTGTACTCCACGACTTCCGGCACAGGTCCGCCGCCGGTCGGCGCGGAAGATTCGGTGGTCTCGCTCGACGAGGCGATGACCTCGTCGGGCGCCGAGGAGTAGAGGGCGAAGCGTCCTGTATCCGAGCGCGGGGAGGACGCTGCGGTGGCGTCTTCGGGGGTGCTGTCGTCGGGGCTGCTGTCGGCGGCATCGGCGGTGTCGGGATCGTCAGCTGCGGGGCCGTTGCCTGCAGGTCTGCGGCCGTCGAGGTGGTGGCTGGTCTCGATCGGGACGACGGTGTCGGTGACATCGGTCTCGTCCTCGTCGAACCGGGCCCACGCCGGTTCCTCGGTGGGGCGGTCGAAGATCGACTCCAGTGCCGCATCGCCCTTGATGGCCAGTTCGGCGATGCCCTGCTGGGCACGCATCGCCAGTTGCAGTGTCTCGCTGACCGCGGTAACCGGCAGCGTGACGAGCAGCGTCGGCAGTCTGCGCGTCTCTTCGACGGCCGTGACAACGAGACCTGCGGCGATACGGGCCGGATAGGGAGCACGAACCATGTGTTCACTCTGCCATCTCGTGGCGGTCTCACCAACACGTACCCTGGGTGCCATGACTGAGTCCAAGCGGGTCCTGCTCGCCGAACCGCGGGGATACTGCGCCGGCGTCGACCGCGCGGTGGAGACCGTCGAACGCACTCTCGACAAGCATGGTGCGCCGGTGTACGTCCGCAAGGAGATCGTGCACAACCGGCACGTCGTCGAAACCCTCGCCGAGCGGGGAGCCATCTTCGTCGGGGAGACCGACGAGGTGCCCGAGGGGGCGATCGTCGTCTTCTCCGCGCACGGGGTGTCCCCGGAGGTCCACCGTTCGGCCGCGCAGCGCAGCCTGCGGACCATCGATGCGACGTGTCCGCTGGTCACCAAGGTGCACCAGGAGGCCAAACGGTTCGCGCGCGACGACTACGACATCCTGCTCATCGGCCACGAGGGGCACGAGGAGGTCGAGGGCACCGCGGGCGAGGCGCCGTCGCACATCCAGCTCGTCGACGGCCCCGATGCGGTCGACAAGGTCGTCGTACGCGACGAGTCGAAGGTCATCTGGCTCTCGCAGACCACGCTCTCGGTGGACGAGACGATGGAGACCGTGCGGCGGCTGCGCGAGCGTTTCCCCGAACTGAACGATCCGCCCAGCGACGACATCTGTTACGCGACCCAGAACCGGCAGGTCGCGGTGAAGGCGATGGCGCCGGACTGCGATCTGGTGATCGTGGTCGGGTCGAAGAACTCGTCGAACTCGGTGCGTCTGGTCGAGGTGGCGTTGCAGAACGGCGCGTCGGCGGCCCATCTGGTCGACTACGCCCGCGAGGTCGACCCGGCTTGGCTCGAGGGCGTCCGCACGGTCGGTATCACCTCGGGCGCGTCGGTGCCGGAGGTACTGGTACGTGGGGTGATCGACTTCCTCGCCGAATACGGCTTCGACACCGTCGAGAAGGTCAGCACCGCCGAGGAGACACTGACCTTCGCCCTGCCCCGCGAATTGCGGCCGGCGCGAACGGCGAAGTAGCCGTTCAGTATTCGTCCGGGTCGAGCTTTCGCACCCGGCGATACGGCAGTGAGGCCGCGAGCATCGCGGCCACCAACGCAACACTGATACCCGCACCGGCGAGCGCGACGTTCCGGCCGGTGTGATCGGCCGGCGGCGGCTCGACCGGCGCCGCGATCATCCTGGGCGCGGCCGGATCGGCGGTTGCGCCGTCGGGAAGTTCGGCGGTCAGCGCGGCCACGGCATCGATGACGCCGTGACCGATCACCTGATCGTGTCCGGTACCCGGAGCATGTGCCGTCCGGATGATCCGTTCCATCACCTGTCTCGCCGACAGCTGGGGGTACCGGGCCCGGACCAGGGCGACGGTCCCCGCGACGAACGGCGTCGAAAAGCTGGTCCCCAGCAACGGAAGTGGACCGGAACCGCCTTGTTGTGCGTGGACGAGACCGCCTCCGTGAGGCGTGCTGTCGAGGCTGACGATCCCGGTACCGGGCGCGGCCACATCCAGCCACGGACCGTGCAGACTGAATGCGCTCGGCGCGCCGGTGCCGGCGTCGACCGATCCGACGGCGAGAACGTAGGGCGAGAACCAGGCAGGACTCGCTACGGTGCCCACCGACCCCCAGCCGTCGGCGTCACCGGGCATCGGCGGCGGATTCTGCTCGCCACAGGCGGAGCCCTGCGACAGATTGCCGGCCGCGACCACCACGACCACGTTGCGTTCATAGGCGTGGCGGACCGCCGCACCCAGGCCCCGATCGGCCGGCCGGGCGCTCGCCGGTGCACACGCCACCTCGGAGATGTTGATGACGGTCGCCCCGAGGTCGACGGCGCGGACCACCGCGCTGGCCAGCGTGCCGACCGAGCCGTACCCGCCACCGACGGCCGGATCGGTGTCTTGCCGACGACGGTCCTTTGCCTCGAATGCATTGCTGGACTGGCGAATCGAGATGATCGACGCGTCCGGCGCGACGCCGGTGAATCCGTCGTCGGGTGACGGGGTGGCGGCGATGATCCCCGCGACCAGGGTGCCGTGCGCGTCGCAGTCGGACAGTCCGTCACCGGCCGCGACATAGTCACCACCACCGCGCAGCCGCGGCAGACGGGGATGGGGGGTGACGCCGGTGTCGATGACCGCGACCCGTTGCCCGGCGCCCCGGGAAAATCGCCACGCCTGTTCGAGATTCATCATCTGCTGCGCCGGGGACGGCCGCGTCGCCGCGGAAGTGGTGACCGGCCGCGCACACAGGGTGCGTTGTTCGGTGGGTTCGGGCGGGGCGACGGGGACCGCGCCGATCAGCGCGCCGGGATCCACTCGCGGCGGATCGATGGCGAGTGCCGGCCCGGCGCCGAGTGCAGCGCACAGCCCGATCGACGTGAGGACGGCCGCCAGCACGAACGGCAGGCGGCGGCCACGGCCGGAAGGGTCACGCGAGCAACGCATCTAGATGTCCCGAACCGTCTGATACAGATCGAGAATCCAGACGAGCAGGGGCACGATCACCACGATCAGGGCGTATTCGCCGAGCTCGGCGAGCCGGCGTAGCACTGGCGAGAACTCGTGACCGGGTGCAAGGACACCCAGAACGAGAGCGAGAACGAGAAGCGTTGTGGCGACCGCGAATCCGATGAGCGGCCACCAGCCCCCGGCGACGGCGAGAGAGCCGAGGACGACTGCGAGCGTCAGACATCCGCCGATCACCAGGATGCAGGCCTGCGCGAGATCGCTGTGCGAGCGGCCCCGCAGGCACAGCACGACCGCGATGATCGCGGCAAATACGCAGGATTTGGCGTCGACCCCGTTCCACGGCATACACGAGATCACCGCCGCGGGAGCGGTGATCGCGCTCGCGCCGGCGATGATCCCGGTCAGATATGCATTCGCGAGGTACGAACGACGTTCCAGCGCGTCGGCTTTGGGGAGTGCCATGGCGCCGATCGCGCCGATACCCTCGATCGTGGACACGGGTTCGGCGTCGTCGAGATCGAGCGGGGCGCCGGCGGTGGGCACGGGCGGTAGCGGAAGTTTCGAGAGCACGATGGTCAAGCGCGGAGCCTGGGCGATGACGAGCAGCCCCACAGCCGCGCTCACCGCCGCCACACTGCGTGGCGAGGTGTCGACGAACAGGCCGGCCAGCGTGGCCGCGCCACCGAGCACAGCCCCGGTCAGCAGCGCGCTGTGCAGCACCGGCCCGGCCGCACCGAGCCGGTAGCAGACCACGGCGGTCAGCGTCACGATCGCGAAACCGAGGGCCATGTGCGCGGCGCCGAAAGGGCCTGGCACTGCCAGCATTCCGGCCACGAAGGCCGGCGGTGCGGCGGCGGCGGCCAACACCGTCGCGGTGGCCGGGTCCCGGTACTGACGGGCCACGATCGCCGACGCGGTGATCAGTGCGAGGACGCTCAGGGCGGCGGGGATGGCCGGCCAGAGGGTGTTGCCCTCCAGCCGGGTGCCGGTCAGGGCGACTGCGCCGACGATCGACGCCAGGATCGCTGCCCCGAAACCCAGGATCCGGGCCGCCTGCGGCGACCAGTTCGCGAAATGCGACTCGTTGAGTCGGGCGACGGCGTCGACGACATCGTCGAACAGCACCGGCGAATCACCGGTCCGCGTCGACGTCACCATCAACAGATCACCGTCGCGCACACCGGAATCGGCCAGCGAATGGTTGACCGACAGGGGTGGCTGCCCGATGCGGGAAAGGGTCCAGTGGGCGCGTCCGCCATCGGAATGACCGCCCGCCATCTCCGGATCGGTGTCATCAGGATCCTGGCGTCGCGGATTGCGGGATTCGATCTGCGCGACGAGGTCACCGATCAGGGCCGCGACAGGTATCGCGGCCGGGAGTGCCACATCGAGTTGGGTGTTGCCGCCGAGTACCGAGACGCGGACCAGCGCCGGTTGGATCGACACGGTGCCCGACCCCGCCGATCCTGGCGCGGTGTCGTCCGCGCGGATCGGTGGCCGGGTATCCACAGATGACATTTCGCCCTACCTCCCCCTTGATTCGCAGTTACCATAACCGCACGCTCGGCCCGGAGTGTGCTGTCCATCGAGACCGGTGGATAACCCGGCGGCCGGCGTGGGGGATCGAGGAGGGGGAGACGGTGACGACGACCGATGGTTTCGTGCGGCGGCCACGGATCACACCACCGCGCACGCCCGGTGGCGAACTGAACATTCAGTCGCCACCGGATGTGCCGCGAGTGGTGCCGGGCGGCTTGCTGCTCAAGTTGTTGCCCGTGGTCATGGTCGTCGCGGTCGTCGGCATGCTCGCGATGATGTTCGCGACCGGTGGACGCAACATCCTCACCAATCCGCTGTTCATGATGTTCCCGCTCATGATGCTGATGTCGATGTTCGGAATGTTTGCCGCCGGCGGCCGGGGTGGTGGGAAGAAGGCAGGCGAACTCAATGAGGAACGCAAGGACTACTTTCGCTATCTGGCCGGCCTGCGCGCCCAGGTCGGCGACACGGGTCAGGCGCAGCGCGCGGCGCTGACCTGGAGCCACCCCGATCCGCGGACCATTCCCGACGTCGTGGGCACGCGCCGGATGTGGGAGCGGCGGCCGGCCGACCACGACTTCGCACACGTACGGGTCGGGGTGGGCACCCAACGCCTGGCCACGCGTCTGGTCCCGCCGGAGACCGGTCCGCTCGAAGATCTCGAACCCGTGTCGATGGTCGCGTTGCGCCGGTTCATCCGGACCCACTCGGTGATCCACCGACTGCCGACCGCGATCTCGCTGCGTGGATTTCCGGCGATCAATATCGAAGGTGTTCGCCAGGAGACGCGAGAACTCGTGCGCGCCATGCTCGTCGAGTTGTGCGTATTTCATGGCCCGGATCATCTGCGGGTGGCGGTGGTCACCGCCGATCCGGCCGGCGAGGCGTGGGACTGGGCGAAATGGTTACCGCACGTGGGCCATCCGGCGCTGGCCGACGCACTCGGCCCGATGCGGATGGTCTTCCCGACACTGGTGGACCTGGAGACCGCGCTGAGTGCCGAGCTGGCCGATCGTGGACGTTTCTCCCGCTCGGCACCGCCGACGCCGGGCCGTGCACATCTGGTCGTCATCGTCGACGACGGTCGGGTGATCGGCACCGAGCGACTCGTCAACGACGCCGGGATGGAAGGCGTCACCGTCGTGGATCTGACCGCACCCGCGGATGGGCCGGCTGCCCGGCGTGGGTTGCAATTGGTTGTGGCGAGCGGATCGGTGTCTGCCCGAAGTGCTTACGGCATCGAGGAATTCGCGACGATGGATTCGTTGGGCGTCGCCGAGTGCGAGGCGGCGGCCCGTCGGCTGGCGCGATATCGGCCGGCCACCGCGGCAAGTCTGGCGAACCTGGATTCGGGGGCCACCGCAGTGGACCCGGGCCTGCCTGCCCTTCTCGGAATCCCCGACATGTCCCGTTTCGACCCAGAACTGCAGTGGCGTGGGCGTACGGCGCGCGACCGGCTGCGGGTGCCCATCGGCTACACGCCCTCGGGTGGGACCGTCGAACTCGATATCAAAGAGAGCGCGCACGGGGGAACCGGACCGCACGGATTGTGTATCGGTGCGACGGGGTCGGGGAAGTCGGAATTCTTGCGAACCCTGCTGGTGGCGATGCTGGCCACCCATTCACCGGCGGAGCTCAATTTCGTTCTCGTCGATTTCAAGGGCGGCGCCACCTTTCTCGGTCTCGAGCGCAGCCCGCACGTCGCGGCGTTGATCACCAACCTCGAGCAGGAATTGGCGATGGTCGACCGGATGAAGGATGCATTGTCCGGTGAGCTGAATCGGCGGCAGGAGGTGCTGCGCGCGGCAGGCAACTTCGCCAACGTCACCGAGTACGAACAGGCGCGCGCGGCCGGCGCGCCACTGGAACCGATGCCTGCGCTGTTCATCGTGGTCGACGAATTCTCCGAGTTGCTCGCCCAGAAACCCGATTTTGCCGAACTGTTCGTCGCGATCGGGCGGCTCGGACGGTCATTGCACATTCATCTGCTACTCGCCTCGCAGCGGCTCGAAGAGGGCAAGCTGCGTGGTCTGGACAGCCATCTGTCGTATCGGATCGGACTGAAGACGTTCTCGGCCAACGAATCCCGATCGGTCCTCGGCGTCCCAGACGCCTATCATCTGCCCAGTGCGCCCGGCTCGGCGTACCTCAAATGCGATGCGGGAGAGCCGGTTCGATTCAACACCTGCTATGTATCCGGACCGTATCGGCCGCCCGCCACGGCGAGTTCCGATCCGATCGGTGCGGGAGGTGTTCGGCGGCACCGGCTCATGATGTTCACCGCATTGCCCGTGCCGCTGGACACCGCGGACGTGCCGGGGCCGACGGCGAGCGCCGCCTCGGGTGCCGGCGATGCGGCAATGGTGGCAGCGTTGGGCTCGGACGGGGGATCGGTCCTCGACCAGGCGGCTGCCTTACTCGCCGCGGTTCCACCGGTGACCCGCACGGCCACAACCGAACCCACGCCCAACGATGCGCCGCCCGTCCGGCCCGCGGGCTCCTCGGGAACGAGCACGGTCCCGTCGCTGCTGGCGACGCTCGTCGGCCGTATCGCCGGCGCCGGACCCGCGGCGCACGAGGTGTGGCTTCCGCCACTCGAGGTGTCGCCGACCGTCGACGAGCTGGTCGGCGACCGCGACTTCGCGTCTGCGGTCGCGCCCGGCAACCTGCGGGTACCGATCGGCATCGTCGACCGTCCCTTCGACCAGCGACGAGAACTCCACCTGCTCGATCTGTCCGGTGCCGCGGGCAATGTGGCCATCGTGGGTGGTCCGCAGACCGGCAAGTCGACGGCGGTGCGCACGCTGATCCTCGCCGCGGCCGCCACCCACACCCCGGAACAGGTGCAGTTCTATTGCCTCGACTTCGGTGGCGGTTCACTCGCAGGGGTGGCGGGGCTGCCGCACGTGGGGTCGGTGGCCAACCGCGGTGACATGGACGCCGTGCGGCGCACCGTGGCGGAGGTGGCCGCGGTGGTGCGGGCGCGGGAATTGCGGTTCGCGCGGCTCGGTATCGAGTCGATGCCCGACTATCGGGCCCGTCGACGCGCCTGGGCGCAGACGGGCCGGTTCGCATCCGACGACGAACTCGCCGACGATCCACACGGTGATGTCTTTCTGGTCCTCGACGGCGTCGGTGTGCTGCGTGGCGAACTCGAATTCCTCGAAGAGCAGATCGGCGTCATCGTCTCCCAAGGGCTTTCCTACGGCGTTCACCTGGTCGTGACGGCCACACGCTGGGCCGAGGTGCGGCCGGCGATGCGTGACCTGATCGGCAGTCGCGTCGAATTGCGCCTCGGCGATGCCATGGACTCCGAACTCGGGCGCAAGGCGGCATCGTCGGTGCCGCATAATCGGCCCGGCCGTGGGCTCAGTCCGGACGGCATGCATCTGCTGGTGGCGTTGCCGCGGCTCGACGGCGACCCCGCACCCGCGTCGCTCCCGGCCGGCGGACAGCTCGCCGTCGACGCGATCGGCGCTGCGTACGGTGATCGGCGGGCGCTCGCGGTCCGAAAACTCGGCACCGAGATCTCCGCCGCCCAGGTCGCCGAGCTCGTCGCCGATGCCGATGTCACGCTAGCACCCAATCAGGTGGCCATCGGGGTCGGCGAACTCGAACTCGCCCCGGTGATACTGGATTTCACCACTGCGCCACACTTCATGGCCTTCGCCGACGTCGAGCACGGCAAGACCACGCTGCTGCGCACGATCGTCTCCGGCCTGGTCGCCGGATCCACGCCCGAACAGGTGAAGATCGTGCTCATCGACTACCGCCGCACGATGCTGGGGCTGGTCGAGGGAGATCATCTCGCCGGCTATGCGAGTTCGGGCCAGAACGCGACGACCATGATGGCGCAACTCGCCGCGTATTTCACCAAGCGATTGCCGCCCGACGATCTGACGGTGGACGCGCTCAGGGCACGCAGCTGGTGGTCCGGTCCGGACGTGTATGTGATAGTCGACGACTATGACATGGTGGCGACGTCGTCGGGTAATCCGTTGCTGCCCTTGGTCGATCTCGCCTCCCATGCCCGCGACATCGGCATGCACATCGTGCTGGCGCGCCGCTCGGGCGGGCTCGGACGGGCGTTGTTCGACCCGGTCATCGGCCGGCTCAAGGACCTCTCGTCGGACATGCTGCTGATGAGCGGCGACCGTGACGAGGGCTACATCACCGGCCGGACCCGACTACAACGACTGGTACCCGGTCGCGGTGAACTCCTATCCCGTACCCGCACAACGGAAATGATCCAGGTCGCGCGGCCCGGCGCCGACACGCGGGCGGGCGGCCCATGACGTTCACCAGATCCGCCGGTGGGCCGGCAGTCGATGCCGGGGTGCCCGCGCGGCCGGTCGTGATCGATATCGCTTACGGACACACCATGATCGGCGGTGTCCCGGGCCCCGACCTCACCGCCCTGCTGAACGCCATCGACGCCGAGGTCATCGTCGCCGACGGGGTGTCGGCGACCGCCGAGGCGCGGTGGCATGACGTCTTCGCCCGGATCTGCGGCGGCAGTGGCGCGCCGGTGCTCATCGGATATCCGAGCACCTGGGGGCCGGTGCGCAGCGGCGTGCTCGCGCGGGCGGCGGGGTCGCTGCATCCGGCGAGCACGTTCACGCCCCGGGCCATCCTGATCGCCCGCAGCCATGCCGATGTCACCGTGACCCGCTGCGCGGTCGTCGAGACCACCCATGTGCCGGCCCACCGCTCCGACCCGACCGATCCGGGCCCGCCGCGCTGGGATGTGCAGCGGCTGCGTCGGGGCGGCGGTGGCTGGGTGATCGAGGCGTCCGGGGTGCTCGTGCCCAGCGGCGACGGGGCCGCGGACGCGGCGGCGGTCGAAGCACTGATCGACGACGGCATCGAGGCGGTCTATGTCGACGGGGCCGACGGCGGCGACGTCGGCGCTGCCATCAGCCTGATCCTCGAATACGCGGTCGCCGGCCGGATCGTGGCGGTCGATCGCCGGCGGATCGCGCGGTGGGGTGCCAAGGCCGCGCACCCGGTGCCGCTGGACTTCGGTGACCTCGATGCGGAGTTCTTGTCGCCGCCGGAGTCGTCGCGGCGGGGGCGCGGCACCCGGCGGATGCTCGGGGCGGCGGCGGCAGTGATGACGGTCCTCGTCGTGGTGCTGGCCGCGTATGCATGGCTCTCGCAGCGCGGCGAGCAGGCACCGGCCACCGACCGACAGGTGACACAGGGCCGCACCACCGTGCTCATCCCGAGTGGGTGGCAGCGCACCGAACAAGGCCCCGTGAGCGGTGCGCCGGGGCCGGCGGCGCAGTCGCGCGCGGTGTTCGTCGCCGCCGTCGACGGCAGCCGCATCCTGCTCATCCAGAGCCCCGTCCGGTCGGGGTCGACGCCGTCGTCGGTCGCGGTGAGCCTGCGTAACCGGATCGCGCAACGTGGTGATGATGTGGTCAGCGAATTCTCTGCCTCGACGCTCTTCGCCGGCCGCGACGTCATCAGCTACCGCGAGGCACCCGCCTCGGGTGCCCCGATCCGCTGGTACGTCCTCGTCGAACACGATCTGCAGGTCAGCCTGGGGTGTCAGGCCGGCACCGGCGGCGATTCGGTCGACACTCCGTGTGCCACCGCGGTGGCCTCGGTTCGCATCGCGCCACGCTGACCGATCGTGGCTGACGAGACGCGTTTTGACCCTGACCTGGGCGCTCGCGTAGCCTGGATCGCTGGTGCATGGCACCTGTTCGTGGTCGTGCTCGCACAGCGCGGCTGGGCGGGTAGTCGAGGTCCGGGTCCCCACTGGTCGCCGGGAACAACCTCTGCCGTCGTACCCGACCAGCTTCCATGACAAGAGTTGAAGGACCAACTGTGCCTACCTACACCCCGAAGGCCGGTGACATCACCCACGCGTGGCATGTCATCGACGCCACCGACGTGGTGCTCGGCCGGCTGGCCGTGCAGAGCGCGAACCTGCTCCGCGGCAAGCACAAGCCGACCTACGCCCCGCACGTCGACGGTGGCGATTTCGTCATCATCATCAACGCCGAGAAGGTCGTGCTGACCAGCAACAAGGCCGAGCGCAAGCTGAATTACCGGCACTCCGGGCATCCGGGTGGCCTGAAGGTCCAGACGACCGCCGAGTTGCTCGAGAGCCATCCCGAGCGCGTCCTCGAGAAGGCCATCAAGGGCATGCTGCCGCACACCAAGCTCGGAAACGCCATGGCGTCCAAGCTGAAGGTCTATGCCGGCCCGAATCACCCCCACGCGGCCCAGCGCCCCGTCCCCTTCGAGATCAAGCAGGTGGCCCAGTGAGCAACGAGAACATTTCCGACGAGGCCGTCGAGGCCGCCGTGGAGGACGCTGCGCAGGCTCAGGCCGCTGCCGGTGACGACGTCGCGGCCGCCGAGACCGCGGTCGACGAGGCCGTCGAGGCCGTCGGTTCGGCCGAGCAGGCCGCCGACGATTACGACGTCGATGCTGTCGCAGTCGCCGAGCCGTCCCACGATCGCGAACCGGTCGTACTCGACCGCCCGATCCAGACCGTCGGCCGCCGCAAGGAGGCCATCGTCCGTGTGCGCCTGCTCCCGGGCTCCGGTCAGTTCCTGCTCAACGGCCGCACCATCGAGGAGTACTTCCCCAACAAGGTGCACCAGCAACTCATCAAGGCCCCGCTGGTCACCGTCGAGCGCACCGAGTCGTTCGACGTCAACGCCAAGCTCGTCGGTGGCGGCCCCTCGGGACAGGCCGGCGCGCTGCGTCTGGCCATCGCCCGAGCCCTCATCGAGGTCACGCCCGAGGATCGTCCGGCCCTCAAGAAGGCAGGCTTCCTCACCCGCGACCCGCGCGCGGTCGAGCGGAAGAAGTACGGCCTGAAGAAGGCCCGCAAGGCGTCGCAGTACTCCAAGCGCTGACTTGGCACGCCTTTTCGGAACCGACGGCGTCCGAGGCCTGGCCAACGCCGAGCTCACCACCGAGCTCGCGTTGCGCCTGGCCTCGGCCGCCGCGTTCGTTCTCGGAACCGGACCACGCCCGCGTGCGGTCGTCGGCCGGGATCCCCGCGCCTCCGGCGAGATGCTCGAGGCGGCGGTCTGTGCCGGTCTGGCCGCATCCGGTGTCGACGCGATTCGGGTCGGCGTCCTGCCCACCCCGGCCATTGCCTTCCTCACCGCCGATTACGGCGCCGCCTTCGGTGTGATGATCTCGGCATCGCACAACGCCATGCCCGACAACGGCATCAAGTTCTTCGGCGCCGGCGGCCACAAACTCGACGACGAGATCGAGGATCGCATCGCCGCGGCCATGGAGACGGACCTGCCGCGTCCGACCGGTGCAGGTGTCGGCAGGCTCTCCGACGCCCCCGATGCGCCCGAGCGCTACGCCGCGCATCTGGCCGCCGCGATCGCCGTGCGCCTCGAGTCCCTGACGGTCGTCGTGGACTGCGCCAACGGCGCCGCTTCCGAAATCGGACCGCAGGTATATGCCGCGGCCGGGGCGACGGTCATCCCGATCCACGCCGAACCCGACGGCATCAACATCAACGACGGCTGCGGCTCCACCCACATGGGCAAGTTGCAGGCCGCCGTGCTCGAACACGGCGCCGACCTCGGGTTGGCCCACGACGGTGACGCCGACCGTTGTCTCGCAGTCGATTCCACGGGCCAGCTGGTCGACGGCGATCACATCATGGCGATCCTGGCCACCGCGCTGCATCGGCACGGACAGCTACACGAGGGCGTGCTGGTCGCCACGGTGATGAGCAATCTCGGCCTGCACATTGCCATGCGCGAGTCGGGAATCTCGTTGCGCACCACCGCGGTCGGCGACCGATATGTGCTCGAAGAGCTGCGTCGGGGAGGCTATTCGCTCGGCGGTGAGCAGTCCGGTCACATCGTGGTCCCGACGTCGGGAACCACCGGCGACGGTATCCTCACCGGCCTGCTGCTGATGGCCGAGATGGTGGAGAGTTCCGCCCGTCTCGCCGAGCTGGCCACGATCATGACGGTGCTGCCGCAGGAGCTGATCAACGTGCGAGTCGGCGACAAACATGTGGTGGCGCAGGCTGATTCGGTGACCGCGGCGGTCTCCGCGGCCGCCGCCGAGCTCGGTGACGTCGGCCGAATTCTGTTACGCCCCTCTGGTACCGAGCAACTCGTGCGCGTGATGGTCGAGGCGCCGTCCGCGGACCTGGCACACGCCATCGCCACCCGCGTCGCCGACGTGGTCTCGGCTGTCGGCTCATGACGGAGCGGCCGATGCCGACGAGCGACGTCGGCGGCCGAACCCCGCGCGCCGTGTTGTTCGATTTCTCGGGCACCCTGTTCCGCTTCGAGGCACGAGACGAGTGGTTCACCGATCTGCATGACGCGCAGGGCCGGCCGCTCGACGTCGACAAGCAGGCCGAGCTGGTGCGTCGGATGACCCAGCCGGTGGGATTGCCTGCCGACATCGGTGACGATGACCGAAAAGCTTGGGAGCGACGCGATCTCGACCCCGGGCAACATCGGCGCGCCTACATCTCGGTACTGCGCGCCTCGGGACTGGATGTGCCCGGGCAGGCCGAATCGCTGTACGAACATGTCCTCGATCCCCATTCCTGGGTGCCCTTCCCGGACACCGCATCGGTGCTCAGGACGCTCGCGGCGACGCAGATACGTGTGGGCATCGTCAGCAACATCGCGTTCGATCTGCGAAAAGTGCTGTCCCTGAACGGTCTTGGCGGCACCGTGGAGGCGTATGCGCTGTCCTATGAGGTCGGTGTGGTCAAACCCGACCCCCGGATCTTCCGTGCCGCCACCGATGCGCTCGGGATCGACGGATCCGACGCCCTCATGGTCGGTGACAGCGAGGAAGCCGATGGCGGTGCCCGGCTGATCGGCGCTGCCTTCGAACTCGTGGACGACCTGCCGACGGGGCAGCGGCCGACCGCGCTGCGCGCTGCGGTGCGCGCCCACGGCGTCGACATCTGAGGTCCGGCGACATTCGGACAGTCGCCCGCTCGACTTTGCTGCGCGCCGGCGCCGGATACGCAAGAATCGGGCAAGGGAACCATAGCGGGCATCTGCGCGTCCAATGAACGGGTCGACAGCGGGGCCCGGCCAGGGGAGGGGGATGTGAGTGGAGTACTCACGGGTGTCGGTCGAGACCGACGAGGTGGCGGCCGTCGCCGCTTTCTACCGGAAGACCGCCACGGTCCTCGCGGTGGCGGCGGGCGACCTGGACGACCATCGCTTCGGAACCTGGGCCGATGCCGAGGACGACCACGGCGATCTGAGTAGACGGTTCGTCGCGATCGGCCGCGCACTGGCGCAGGGCCTGCGCGCGCAGGCCGACTCGGCTGCGGCCCTGTCCGAAGCCCTCACACGTGGCCTCGACCAGATCCGCGCGGCCGACGACGAGTCCGCACGCACTGTCCGCCTGGCCGGTGGCGACGATGGTGCAGTCCGTGCCTGAGCCGTCGGAAACCCTTGTCGTGCTGCGGGATCGGGCGGTCGCCGGTGTCGAGGATCTGATCTCGGTGCTCTCGGTCGGCCGCGTGGTCGGGGTGGCCGTACCCGCCGATGACGAGGTCCGCTCGGTGCTTGCGCGGATCGGACGGTTCGACGTATCGGGTCTGTCGGCCGACGCGCGACGGTTGGCCACGGCACATCGCGTGGTCGCCGACCAGATGCATCGCCTGCCCGAACAGCAGGTGCGCCTCGATCGCGGCTGGCAGTCCGGGGCAGGTGCGCTTGCGGTGAGCCTGGTGATCGATCATCAGCGCCGCGCCGAAGGCGACCTGTCGGTGCTGCGATCGGTCGCCGATGCGACGAACGCCGCAGCCGGCGGGATCGACCAGATCCTGCGGACCTGGTATCTCACCCTGGCCCGGCTGTCGACGCCGCTGGTGGCCGGGATCGCGCTGCCGGAAATCCCGGCAGCGGTACTGTCCGGACACACCCCGCCCGCGCTCATCGCGGCCGACATCACCTCGCGAATCGGGTTGCTGACGACCACCGCGCACGAGACCCAGCGCGGCATCGAGGCAATCCTCGGAGTCCTCAACCGCTCGGCCGACGACGAGAATCTCTGGTCGCGTTCCCGGCAGTCCGACCCGGCCGGCGGGCGTGCACGGCCCGACGGACGCGAGACACCGCTCGAGGAGAAGCCGACAGCAGGCGCTGTCGGCGCCGAACCTGACGCTGCCGAGGTGAAACCGGGTGCTGTGGAGGTGAGACCGGGCGCTGTGGAGGCCGAACCGGGCGCCGTCGGCGACGTACCGTTCACCCTCGCCACGGAGGAGGCCGGCGTGACCGCGCCCGCTCCGCAATCACCGCAGGCACCATCGCAGGCGCCCAGATCGCAGGCCCCCACCTCCGACCTCGCACTGGCGGGTGAACAGTGAACGCGGCCGAGCAGATCGAACACCTCGCGCGCGGCACCGTGGGCCGTCTCACGATGGCCTCACGTGCATACAGCGCGCTCCAGCAGGGACTGATGGCCGACCTCGACGATCATCACCGCACGCACCGCACCGAGGTACAGCAACTGCGTACCGATCTCGAGACCGCCGCCGACGCGTGCGACAACGCGACCCCGCGAATCCTGTTGCCCGCCGACGTGGCCGAGGCCAGTCCGCACGTCACGACCTCGAACGAATAGGCTGTCCACCGTGCCCGGCAAGAAGCGACCCAGCAAGCCGTCCCAGCCTTCGGCCAAGCAGTTCAAGGCGCTGACGAGGCGCGGCCCGCACCGTGTGCTGGCCGGAAACCTCGGGATCGTCGGGATCGAGGGCCGCGTGTTCACGCCGGCCGAGGGCACGCGGCTGCCCGCGATCGCGTTCGGCCACGCGTGGCGTTGCGGTGGCAGCCGCTACCGCGACCTCGCCTATCACCTGGCCTCATGGGGTTTCGTGGTGGCGGTGCCCGACGGGCACCGCGGTCTCGCGCCCTCGGACTCCGGTCTCGCCGCCGAGATGCGCTCCGCGCTCAGCGTGGTCGCCCACGCGCCGCTCGGCGACGGACAGATCACCGTCGACCCCTCGAAGGCCGGCTTCGTCGGCCACGGCTTCGGTGCGGCGGCCGCGGTGATCGCGGCATCCGACGAACCACTGCTGGGACAACCGTCGTTGCCGGCCCGCGGCGTCGTCGCGGTCTTCCCCGCGCCGAGCACCGCGTTGCTCCCGGCTGCCGCGGCACAGGTGCGCGCCCCCGGCCTGATCTTGGCGGCCGGAACCGAACTGGACACCTTCGATGCCAATGCGCGGCCACTGGCGCAGACCTACGGCGGCGATGTGGTGTTGCGCACGCTGCCTGCGGCGACCAGTCGTGGACTGCTCGAACGCCGCACCTGGAAGTCGATGGTGGGTGTCAACGGCGCCGACAAGACCACGCATCGTCAGGTGCGGGCCCTGGTGACCGGATTCCTGCTGTACACCGTGGCCGGCGACGACGACCATGCCGGCTTCGCCGATCCGGCCGCGGTGATCGAAAAGAGCGTGATCGTCGATCCCACCGAGCAGCCCGAGCACGAGCTGGATCACATCTCACGGCTGCTCGGAGCCAAACCCCGGGAGCAACGTGGCCGGATCGCCCGCAGAATCCCGGTACCCTGACCTTCTATGTGTGGAATCGTCGGATATGTGGGAGGGCGTGACGCCCTCGACATCGTGGTCGAAGCGCTGCGGCGAATGGAATACCGCGGCTACGACTCGGCGGGTGTGGCGATCCTCGACGGTCACGGCCATACCGCCGTCGAGAAGAAGGCCGGTCGGCTCGAGAACCTCGACAAGGTGATCGCGACGGTCGGCCGGGACGCACTGACCGGCACGACCGGGATGGGGCACACCCGGTGGGCCACGCACGGTCAGCCCACCGATCGCAACGCGCATCCGCATGTGAGCTCACATCGCAAGCTGGCCGTCGTGCACAACGGCATCATCGAGAACTATGCGCCGCTGCGCACCGAACTCGAGGTCGAGGGCATCGAGTTCACCTCCGACACCGACACCGAGACAGCGGTGCACCTCGTCGAACGCGAATATGCCGACGGACCCGAAGCGGGGAATTTCGTGGCAAGCGCGTACCGCGCGCTGCGTCGTCTCGAGGGCGCGTTCACGCTGGTGTTCACCCATTCAGACCACCCGGGGACCATCGTCGCCGCACGGCGCTCCACACCGCTGGTCGTGGGCGTGGGTCAGGGCGAGATGTTCGTCGCCTCCGACGTGACGGCGTTCATCGAGCACACCCGTGAGGCGGTCGAGCTCGGTCAGGACGAGGTCGTCGTGATCACCGCCGACAGCTACACGATCACCGACTTCGATCAGAATCCGCGGGCGGGCAAACCGTTCCACATCGACTGGGATCTCGCGGCCGCCGAGAAGGGCGGCTACGACTTCTTCATGCTCAAGGAGATCGCCGAGCAGCCGGCCGCACTCGCCGACACACTGCTCGGACATCTCGAGGAAGGGCGGATCGTCCTCGACGAGCAGCGGCTGAGCGATCAGGATCTGCGTGACGTCGACAAGGTCTTCGTGGTTGCGTGCGGGACCGCCTATCACGCCGGCATGCTCGCCAAGTATGCGATCGAGCACTGGACGCGACTGCCCGTCGAGGTAGAACTCGCCAGTGAGTTCCGCTACCGGGATCCGGTGCTGGACCGGTCGACGCTCGTGGTTGCGATCTCACAATCCGGTGAGACCGCCGACACGCTGGAAGCGGTCCGCCACGCCAAGGACCAGAAGGCCCGCGTGCTGGCCATCTGCAACACCAACGGTGCGCAGATCCCCCGGGAATCCGACGCCGTGCTCTACACGCACGCCGGCCCGGAGATCGGGGTCGCCTCCACCAAATGCTTCCTCGCCCAGATCGCGGCCGCCTACATGGTCGGTCTCGCGCTCGCCCAGGCGCGCGGAACCAAATACGCCGACGAGGTGGGCCGTGAATTCGCGGCGATGGAGCAGATGATCGAGGCGGTACGCGACGTGCTCGGAACCATGGAGCCGGTGCGCGAGCTCGCTCATTCGCTGGCTCATCACAACACCGTGCTGTTCATCGGCCGCCATGTCGGATATCCGGTGGCGCTCGAGGGCGCACTCAAACTCAAAGAACTCGCCTACATGCACGCCGAGGGATTCGCCGCCGGTGAGCTCAAGCACGGGCCGATCGCGCTCATCGAGGACGGGGTGCCGGTGATCGTCATCATGCCGTCGCCGGACGGACGGGCGGTGCTGCACTCGAAGATGGTCTCCAACATTCGCGAGATCCAGGCGCGCGGTGCGGTCACCATCGTGATCGCCGAGGACGACGACGAGTCGGCCCGGTCGGTCGCCGACCACTTCATTCCCATCCCCAAGACGCCGACGCTGTTGCAGCCGTTGGTCTCGACGGTGCCGCTGCAGGTGTTCGCCGCCAGTGTCGCGCAGGCGCGCGGCTACGACGTCGACAAACCACGTAACCTCGCCAAGTCGGTCACGGTCGAATAGGTTCAGCGATGCCGGTCAACCACTTCACCGCGCACGAGGTCCGCGACGCCGAGCGGGCCACCGGAGACCTGCTGACCGACGGCACCCTGATGCGGCGTGCGTCGTACGGCGTCGCGCACGTTGTGATCAGTGAATTCCGTTCTGACGATGGGTGTTACGGGCGCAAGGTCGGCCTGGTGGTCGGTGCGGGCGACAACGGCGGCGATGCGCTGTTCGCCGGGGCGGAGCTCGCCCGGCGCGGTGTCGACGTGGCGGCCGTCCTGCTCGAACCGGGAAAGGCGCATCCGGCCGGACTCGCGGCGCTGCGGCGTCGTGGCGGGCGTGTCGTCGAGAAACTGCCCGCCGATCTCGACGTCGTCGTCGACGGGGTCGTCGGCATCGGCGGCCGGGGGCCGTTGCGTCCCAACGCCGCCGAGGTGTTCGGTGCGCTCGACCCGGAGGTGAGGGTCGTCGCGGTCGATCTGCCGTCCGGGGTGGATGCCGACACGGGCGAGGTCCATCAGCCTGCGGTGCGGGCCGACATCACGGTCACCTTCGGGGTGCTGCGCAACGCGCATCTGCTCGCGGCGCCGCAGTGCGGCCGGATCGAGTTGGTGGACATCGGGATTCGCGGCGAGCTCGGACGTCAGGGCGGACCGTTCCTCTATTCGCTGCGTGATGCCGAGGTCGCCGAGGCGTGGCCGATCCCCGGCACCCACGACGACAAGTACACCCAGGGCGTCGTCGGCGTGATCGCCGGGTCGCATCGTTTTCCGGGTGCGGCCATCCTCTCGACCGGCGGGGCGGTGACCGCCACGTCGGGGATGACGCGCTTTGTGGGTTCGGCGCATGCCGAGGTGGTCGCGCACTTTCCGGAAGTCGTTGCCGCACCAGAGTTGTCGGAGGCGGGCCGGGTGCAGGCGTGGATGATCGGGCCCGGTGCGGGCACCGATGATGCCGCGCTGGACACCTTGCGCACCATCCTGGCCACCGATCTGCCGGTACTGCTCGACGCCGACGCGCTCACCCTCGTCGCCGAGCACCACGACCTCGTCGTCGGTCGTGACGCGCCGACCCTGCTCACCCCGCACGCGGGTGAATTCGCCCGGCTGACCGGTCAGCCCGTGGGTGCCGACCGGCTCGGTGCGGTCGCCGGGCTGGCCCGGCGCTGGGGGGTGACCATCCTGCTGAAGGGGCGTATCACCCTGGTCGCCGAGTCCGACGGCGTCGTCTTCGGCAACGACGCCGGATCGTCGTGGGCGGCCACGGCCGGCGCCGGTGACACCTTGTCGGGGATCGCCGGGGCCCTGCTGGCCGCCGGCCTGCCGCCCATCTGGGCGGGCGCGGCCGCCGCGCGAGTGCACGCGCATGCCGCGGCGCTGGCTGCGCAGGGCGCTCCGATCGGCGCGTCGACCCTGCTGGGCGCGCTGCGTCCGGCGATCCGGGCGTTGCTCGCCGACTCGTGATCGGGCAGTCGACGCGTGACACGGATGACCCGGCCTGCGGATGGGTGTCCCGCCCGGCCCCGGCCGATCTGGGACAATGGTCGGCGATGACCACCTCAGCGCTCACCGCCACCGTCGACCTCGACGCCATCGCCCACAACGTGGGCGTGGTACGTGATGCATCCGGCGCCGGGGTGATCGCCGTGGTCAAGGCCGATGGATACGGGCACGGTGCGGTCCCGGTCGCGCGCGCCGCGCTGGCCGCCGGGGCTGCGGAACTCGGCGTGGCGGTGATCGCGGAGGGACTCGCGCTGCGCGCGGCGGGTATCGGCGCCCACATCACGTCGTGGCTGCACACCAACAGTGCCGACTTCGCCGCCGCCATCGACGCCGACCTCGATCTGGCGTTGTCGTCGCGGCGGCAGCTGGCGGCCGTGGTCGCGGCCGCCCGCACGACGGGCGCCACGGCCACCGTGACGGTCAAACTCGACACCGGGCTCGGGCGCAGCGGCGTGGCACCCGAGGAATGGCCGGACTTCGCCGATGATCTCGCGAAGGCGGTCGCCGATGACGCCGTGCGGGTGCGTGCGCTCATGTGTCACCTGGCGCGCGGCGACGAGCCGGAGCATCCGCTGAACTCGCAGCAGGCGGCCCGGCTCGACGACGCGCGCGCCGACCTCATCCGGGTGGGCGCCGCACCGGAGGTCGTCCACATCGCGAATTCGCCTGCGGCACTGACCCGTCCGGACCTGGCACGGGACCTCGTGCGACCAGGCATCGCGCTCTACGGTGGGGTGCCGATCCCGGGTCGTGACTTCGGGCTGATCCCGGCCATGACGTTGCGCGCCGAGGTGGCGTTGGTGAAGAGAATCCCTGCCGGACAAGGCGTCTCGTACGGTCATACGTGGGTGTCCGAGGGGGCGACCACCATCGCGGTCATTCCGGCCGGATACGCCGACGGCGTACCCCGACTCGCCTCGGGGCGGCTGCGGGTCCGGATCAATGGTCGCATGTTCGACCAGGTCGGCCGCGTCTGCATGGACCAGTTCGTCGTCGATCTCGGCCCCGACGGCGGTGACGTGGCCGAAGGCGATGCGGTCGAACTGTTCGGGACGGGAGCCGGCGGCGGTCCCACGGCACAGGACTGGGCCGAGGCCATCGGCACCATCGACTACGAGATCCTGTCCCGAATCGGCGGGCGGGCGCAGCTCAGCTATACGACCGGCCGGCCGGAGGCGGGGGCACAGTGGTGAGCTCGGCCCAACGCGGCGGACCGGCCGCGGGTTTGGCCACCCTGGGCGGGCTGGCCGCGGCCGGCGCGGCCCGCACCGCCACCCGGCGTGGGATGCGCAAGGCCGGCGACCCGTACGCCGGAATCGATTTCACCGCCATGTACGCCGACGCCGCATCGACCGTGACGGCCGACGACGGGGTCCGGCTCGCGGTGCGGACCGTCGACCTCGGTGGCCTGGGCGCCGACGACATCCCCGAGCTCACCGTGGTCTTCGTGCACGGATTCAGCCTGCGGCTGGCGGCGTGGCATTTCCAGCGGTACGCGCTCGCCGAGGCCTGGGCCGGACGCCGAATGCGCATGGTGTTCTACGACAATCGCGGCCACGGACACAGCGATGCCGCCACGGCGGAGACCGCCACGATCGAACAGCTCGCCGATGACGCGCGCGCCGTGATCGACACGTTCGCGCCGAACGGTCCCGTGGTGCTCGTCGGGCATTCGATGGGCGGTATGGCGCTGATGGCGTTGGGGCGCAGGAATCCCGCGCTCTTCGCTGCCGGTGGACCGGTCGTGGGGGTCGCGCTGGTGGCCACCGCGGCCAGTGGCCTGACCGAGGAGGGAATCGGTCGGGGACTGCGTAATCCGCTGCTGGACGCGTTCGCGGTGGCCGCTCGCCACACCCCACGCGTCATCGAGGCCGGCCGGGACCTGACGCGGCTCATCCTCGAACCGGTCCTGGTGGTAGCGAGTTTCGGCGCGGACTTCCACAGTCCGGCGGCGGGCCGCGCGGTGGAGAAGATGATCCAGAACACCCCGATTGCGACCATCGTGAACTTCCTGAACGCGCTCGAACGTCACGACGAGTCGCCGGGTCTGCCGATGCTCGGGCAGGTCCCCTCGGTCGTGATCTGCGGTGACCAGGATCGGATGACCCCGCTGCCCAATTCGGTGTTCCTCCACGAACAACTCGGGGTGCACTGCCGGCTCGAGGTCGTCGAGGGTGCCGGACACATGGTGCCGATCGAGGCACCCGACCGGGTCACCGATGCGATCGCCGAACTCGTCGAACGGGCCCGTCCGCCACGGCCGGCCGCCCCGCCTGCCCCCGTCCGGCGCCGCCGCCGCTGGTGGCAGCGGAAGGCGCGCGCGTGAGCACCCGGGAACTGCCCGACGTCACCGACACCGAGGCATTGGGAGAGGAACTGGCACAAGAACTTTCCGCCGGCGATCTGGTGATCCTGGACGGGCCGCTCGGGGCGGGCAAGACCGCGCTCGCGCGCGGCATCGGGCGTGGACTGCAAGTGGTGGGCGCGGTCTCGTCGCCGACCTTCATCATCGCGCGCGAGCACCGTGCGGGGGAGGCGGGACGGCCGGGGATGATCCACGTCGACGCCTATCGGCTCGGTGGTCTCGAAGAACTCGACGCGCTCGATCTCGACACCGACATCACCGACGCCGTGGTGGTGGTCGAATGGGGCGAGGGGGTCGTCGAGCGGCTTGCCGACCGGCATCTGCTGGTGCGTCTGGTCCGCGACCCCGATACCGATGTGCGGCATGCGAGTTGGGAATGGGTGAATCATCTGTGAGTACATTGCAACTGGTGGTACGTGACCCGCGGATCGTGCTGGCCATCGACACCGCCACCGACACCGTCGTCACCGGCCTCGGCCGCGTCACGACGGTTCCGGCCGGCGCACCCGAGGTGCGGGTCCTGGCCGCCCGCGCGGTCTCCGATGGTCGCCGCCACGCTGAGATCCTCACGACCCTCGTCGCCGAGGTGCTCGACGAGGCGGGGATCGGTCGAGACGAACTCGACGCCGTGGTCGTCGGAACCGGTCCCGGACCGTTCACCGGGTTGCGGGTCGGCATGGCGACCGGGGCGGGATTCGGTGATGCACTGGGACTTCCGGTGTTCGGGGTGTGCTCGCTCGATGCGATCGCACTCGCCGCGGGCGCCCGGGACCCGCGTGCCGACTCGGTGCTCGTGGTCACCGATGCGCGCCGCCGCGAGGTGTATTGGGCGTTGTACTCCGACGGCGGGCGCACGCGGGTGAGCGGTCCCGAGGTGAGCGCGCCCGCGGTGGTGGCCGACCGGCTCGCCGAGGTGAAGGTCGACGCGGTCGGTGGTTCCGCTTCGCATCTGCGCCAGACTGGTTGGGCGGGAGACGATCCGGTGGTCACCGTGCCGCGGGTGGGAGCCCTGCTCGGCGTCGCCGAGCACGCGTCGGCGACCTGTGCGGCGCCAGGCCCCTTGGTGCCGCTGTACTTGCGCAGGCCCGACGCGGTGGAACGACAAGACCATCGCACTCGGACGGTGAGTGCCCCATGAGTACCGGCTCCCTGCTCATCGACGCCCTCGACTACCGCGACATCCCGCGGTGTGCGGCGCTGGAGAAGGAGATGTTCGCCGGTGATTCACCCTGGCCCGCAACGGCATTCCGTGCCGAGCTCAATGCGCCGTACAACCGGTACTTTGCCGCCCGCGAAGAGTTCGGCGGGTCGGCCGTCGGTTACGCCGGGATCTCCACCCTCGGCTCCGGGGGTGATCACGAATGCGAGATCCACACGATCGCGGTCGCACCCACCCACCGCGGCCGTGGTTACGGCCGCGCGCTGCTCGCCGCGCTGCTCGGGGTGGCCGATGCCGTCGATGCACCGGTCTTCTTGGAGGTCCGGGTGGACAACGACACCGCGATTGCCCTCTACGAGCGCAACGGCTTTGTCAGGTCGGGAGTCCGGCGCGGCTACTACCAGCCATCCGGTGCCGACGCCTACACGATGATCCGGTCGTCGGCCTCCGGGCGCGCGGGCGTCGACGACTCACTCGTCCCGACCGACCGGCAGAATGGTGAACACACATGATCGTGATGGGTATCGAGAGCTCATGTGATGAGACCGGGGTCGGCATCGTCGCCTGGGAACCGGGCGTCGGCACCGAGCCCGGCCGTGCGGTTCCGCTGGCCGACGAGGTGGCCTCCAGCGTCGACGAACACGCGCGGTTCGGGGGAGTGGTGCCAGAGATCGCCTCGCGCGCACACCTCGAGGCCATCGTGCCGACGATGCGTCGCGCCCGCGGCGCCGCCGGGATCGACCGGCCCGACGCCATCGCCGTCACCATCGGGCCGGGCCTGGCCGGGGCGCTGTTGGTCGGGGTCGCCGCCGCAAAGGCCTATGCGCTGGCGTGGGATGTGCCGCTGTATGCGATGAATCACCTCGGTGGTCACGTCGCCGTCGACACCCTCGAACACGGCCCGATGCCCGAATGTGTGGCCCTGCTGGTCTCCGGCGGCCACACGCACCTGCTGCATGTCACCGATCTCGCCGCGCCGATCATCGAACTGGGCACCACCGTCGACGATGCGGCCGGGGAGGCCTTCGACAAGGTCGCCCGGCTTCTCGGCCTCGGCTTTCCCGGCGGGCCGGCGCTGGACAAGGCTGCGGCGCAAGGAGATCCGAACGCCATCGCATTTCCGCGCGGTATGACCGGCCCGCGCGACTCCCGGTACGACTTCTCCTTCAGCGGGGTCAAGACCGCGGTCGCACGGTATGTGGAGAAGTGCCGTCGTGATGGTGTCGAGGTGCCGGTCGCCGATGTGGCCGCGTCGTTTCAGGAAGCGGTGGCCGACGTGTTGACGATGAAGGCGATTCGCGCGTGCGCCGATCTCGGCGTCGACACCCTCGTCCTCGGCGGTGGGGCGACCGCCAACTCGCGAATCCGGTCACTGGCTCAAGAACGTTGTGCGGCAGCAGGTATCACTTTGCGGGTTCCCAGTCCGCGGCGCTGCACCGACAACGGCGTGATGATCGCGACGCTCGGCGCCCACGTCATCGCAGGCGGGGCCGCACCCTCACCGCTGACCGTGGCCACCGACCCCGGAATGAGTGTGCAGATCTCACAACTGTGATCGTCAGGACCGGGACGGCTCCGTCGGGGTGCAGGCCGACATCTCCGGACAGTTGACGCGTGATTGCGCCAGCACGCGACGCTGCGTCGGACGTGCTTGCCCGTAGCGTTGCGACCCGGTGTCGGTCAGCGCGGCGAATACCGATCGGCGGTCGGTGGCACACATGGTGCGGTCGACGAGTCCGGCCTTGTCCAGACGGCTCACCACCCTTGACAACGCGCTCTGGGTGAGGTGTACCCGGCCCGCCAGATCGCTCATGCGAAGTGTGTGATCTGTTGCCGCCCAAAGAAGTTCGAGGACCTCGAACTCGCTCGACGAGAGCTGGTGGTTGGCCTGGAGCTCACGATCGAGGGTGCACTGGATGCGGTGGAATCGCACCGAGAGGTCGTGCCATGCGACCGCCAGTTCGTCAGAGGTCAAGGCGTCTGGGTCTGATCCGTCTGAGCCCAGGTCGGGGCTGCTCGTGGCGGTCCCCGTTGCCTCTCGTCCGGCCGTCGTGCTCATGGCCGCAGACTATCACCGGGAACGAGATCATGCGTGGGAAACCAATGTGATCTCAAGTAATGTAGACGCATTAGATGCGACTGCATATAGTCAGCGCATGGCATTCACAGACCGCAAGTCTTCGGACCTTTCCGACGCAAGCAGGCGCACGGGGCCGCCGCGTGCCCCGGAAACGCTTTCCGGGCAGCCCGATCCGGCCGGACATGTCGCGGCGGGGCACGTGACCAGTGGTTCCGGCTGGCCGGGGCGGACGTGGCTTCTGCTTGTCGTCCTGGCCGGTGCGTTGTTCCTCGACGGGCTCGACGTGTCGATGGTCGGGGTGGCGCTGCCCTCGATCGGCGCCGACCTGGACCTGGGACAGAGTCAACTGCAGTGGATCGTCAGCGGATACGTACTCGGCTACGGCGGATTGCTCCTGCTCGGCGGCCGTGTCAGCGACCTTCTCGGCCGCCGGCGGGTATTCCTCGGTGCGCTGGCGGTGTTTGCGCTGGCATCGGTGGCGAGCGCGGTCGTCGACATCAACATGCTGATCGTCGGGCTGCGGTTCATCAAGGGGGTGGCCGCGGCGTTCACCGTTCCGGCCGGTCTGTCGATCATCACCACGACCTTCGCGGAGGGGCCTGCGCGTAATCGGGCGCTGAGTATCTACACGGTGTGCGGCGCCAGCGGCTTCTCGCTCGGTCTGGTGTTCGGCGGGTTGCTGACCGAATGGTCGTGGCGCGCCACGCTGATGTTCCCGGGCCCGGTCGCGGTGTTGCTGTTCCTGGCCGGACTGCGCGTCGTGCCGCGGGGTGAGCAGGTGCAATTCCGCTGGGCGCAGTTCGACGTGCTGGGCGCGGTGACCAGCACCGGTGCCCTGTTGCTGCTGGTGTTCGCGGTGGTCCGGGCGCCGACGGCCGGCTGGGCGTCGGCGGCGACGATCGGCACCTTTGTCGCCGCCGCGGTATTGGCGATCGCCTTCGTCGGCATCGAGGTGCGGCACCCCCATCCGCTTGTGCGCCTGGGGATTCTGCGGTCTTATCTGCTGGTCCATGCGAATGTCTCCGGTGCGTTGATGTTCGGCGGGTATGTCTCCTTCCAGTTCGTGGTGACGCTGTATCTGCAGGACTCACTGGGTTGGACACCGTTGGCGATGGCGCTGGCCTTCTTGCCTGCCGGGCTGATCGTCGCGGCCAGTGCGATCCGGATGGATCGAGTGCTCGACCGAGTGCCCACGCCGCTTCTGATGGTGGGGGGTTTCGCGGCCTTTCTGGGTGGCTACCTGTGGTTCGCGCGGGCGCAGCCCGGGATGGGATATGTGAACTTCCTGCTCCCGACCATCGTTCTGCTCGGCATCGGTTTCGCGTTGACGTTCCCGTCGGTGACCGCTCAGGGCACGGCCGGTGTCGACGACGACGAACAAGGTCTGGCATCGGGACTGGTGAACACCAGCGTTCAGATCGGGGGTGCGGTGATGCTGGCGGTGGTCACGGCGATCTTGGCGAGTTCGGGTCAGCCGACCCGTCACGGCGAGCTCCTCGGCGGTATGACGACGGCGATCTGGCTGGTCAGCGGCCTGTCGGTGGTCGGCCTGCTCGGTTCGCTCACGGTGAGCTGGTTCGGCAGGCGCAGTGCGGCCCTCGCCTCGCCGGGGTCGCAGCCGCAGGCATCGAGGTCGGGGGAGATGCCACCGGCTGACGAGGATTGCGATGCCGTGCCGCAGCTTTGCGATCAGGGTTGAGATTTTGCACCCGCCAGTCTTGAGTGCTGGCACTCGCATGTATAGAGTGCCAGTAGGCACTGTGTTGTGAACCTCGGCACCCGCGACGACGAGGTTTGTGGCAGAGCCCCCAAGTGCAGTTTCATCTGCAACAAGTACATCGTTTTCTCGGATGAGAAAGTAGAGGACTCACATCGTGGCGAGCGTGAATATCAAGCCGCTTGAGGACAAGATCCTGGTGCAGGCCGTCGAGGCCGAGACGACCACCGCGTCGGGTCTGGTCATTCCGGACACCGCCAAGGAGAAGCCGCAAGAAGGCACCGTCATCGCCGTCGGCGAGGGACGGGTGACCGAGCAGGGCAATCGGGTCCCGGTCGACGTCAAGGAAGGTGACACCGTCATCTACAGCAAGTACGGCGGCACCGAGATCAAGTACGCCGGCGAGGAGTACCTGATCCTGTCGGCCCGCGACGTGCTCGCGGTCATCGG
The DNA here is from genome assembly GCF_049847065.1 of Gordonia sp. DT219. Taxonomy (NCBI): domain Bacteria; kingdom Bacillati; phylum Actinomycetota; class Actinomycetes; order Mycobacteriales; family Gordoniaceae; genus Gordonia; species Gordonia sp. DT219. Next base: position 93,890 of record NZ_JBNCNR010000008.1, read on the forward strand.
CAAGTAGGACCAGCGAGACAAGCGTGACTCTCCGCCCCGGTACCCCGCAGGGGGTCCCGGGGCGGAGTTGCCTCACCGATCGATAAACACAGAAAACCCCCAAACCACAGAGTGTTTGCGCGCGCTGCGATGCAGGAGGAGCGGCAAGGAGCGTAGCGACGACGCCGGCGACGACGAAGAGCAGTGCACCCAGGCGCAAACACCGCGATTCGCGGAGCGATCGCCAAACCAGAGTGGAGCGGCAAGGAGCGTAGCGACGACGCCGGCGACGACGAAGAGCGGTGCATACAGGCGCAAACACACGCGATTCGCGGAGCGATCGCCAAACCTGACGCCGGCGACGACGAAGAGCAGTGCACCCAGGCGCAAACACACGCGATTCGCGGAGCGATCGCAGAAAGCAGAGACTTATGGCAAAGCAGATCGAATTCGATGAGAAGGCGCGCCGCGCGCTCGAACGCGGCATCAATCAGCTCACCGACACCGTGAAGGTGACGTTGGGGCCGCGTGGTCGTCACGTGGTTCTGGCGAAGGCCTTCGGCGGACCGAGTGTCACCAATGACGGTGTGACCATCGCCCGCGACATCGACCTGGAGGATCCGTTCGAGAACCTCGGGGCGCAGCTGGTCAAGTCGGTGGCGACCAAGACCAATGACGTTGCCGGGGACGGCACCACCACGGCGACCGTGCTGGCGCAGGCGATCGTGGCGGCCGGATTGCGCAACGTCGCTGCCGGCGCGGGGCCGATCTCGCTGGGTGTGGGTATCGGCAAGGCTGCGGACGCGCTGAGCGAGGAGCTTTTGCGTCGTTCGACGCCGGTGGCGGGTCAGCAGGGGATCGCCCAGATCGCGACCGTGTCTTCGCGTGATGGCGAGGTCGGCGAGATGGTCGGTAAGGCCATGGAGACCGTCGGTGTCGATGGTGTGGTCACCGTCGAGGAGGGTTCGGGTCTGAGTACCGACCTCGAGGTCACCGAGGGAGTGCAGTTCGACAAGGGTTATCTGTCACCTTATTTCGTCACTGATGCCGACGCGCAGGAAGCGGTCCTCGAGGACACGTTGGTGCTGCTGTACCGCGACAAGATCAGTTCGCTGCCGGACTTCTTGCCGTTGCTGGAGAAGATTGTCAACGCGGGCCGATCGGTGCTGATCGTCGCCGAGGACGTCGAGGGCGAGCCGCTGTCGACGCTGGTGGTCAACTCGATCCGCAAGACGATCAAGGCGGTCGCGGTCAAGGCGCCGTTCTTCGGTGACCGCCGCAAGGCGTTCCTGGATGATCTGGCGGTGGTCACCGGTGGCACCGTGATCTCGTCTGACATCGGCCTCAGCCTGGCCGGTGCCGAGCTCGATCTGCTGGGTTCGGCCCGGCGCGTCGTCGTCACCAAGGACACGACGACGATCGTCGAGGGCGGCGGCACCTCGGAGGCCATCGCCGATCGCGCCGCACAGTTGCGCCGGGAGATCGACAACAGTGACTCCGACTGGGATCGCGAGAAGCTGGCCGAGCGGTTGGCGAAGCTTTCCGGCGGTATCGCGGTCATCCGGGTCGGTGCTGCCACCGAGACGGATCTCAAAGAGCGTAAGCACCGTGTCGAGGATGCCGTCGCGGCGGCCAAGGCCGCTGTCGAAGAGGGGATCATCGCCGGCGGCGGTTCGGCCATTGTGCAGGCTGCGTCGGTGCTCGACGATCTCGCGGCCGGACTTCCCGAAGATGAGGCGCTCGGCGTTCGGGTCGTCCGGGACGCGGCGAAGGCCCCGCTGTTCTGGATCGCGTCCAACGCGGGTGTCGACGGTGCCGTCGTGGTCAATCGGGTCGCCGAGGCGGCCGCGGGAGAGGGCTTCAATGCCGCGACCCTGAGCTATGGCGATCTGATCGCCGAGGGCATCATCGATCCGGTCAAGGTCACCCGTTCGGCAGTGGTCAACGCGGCGTCGGTTGCTCGCATGGTTCTCACCACCGAGACCGCCATCGTCGACAAGCCCGAGGAGTCTGCCGGGGCCGATCACGGTCACGGCCACGCCCACTGAGCAGCGCCTCGGCGCGTGGCGGATCGGGCCGTGATGGCGCGAACACGACGCCGGGGTGGTCACCATCTGGTGACCACCCCGGCGTTTTTGGTTCGGTGGCTCTCGCCGGCCGCGTTGTGGTTCTCGTCGGTTGTGGTTCAGCTGGCCATGCGGCGACCGACGCGCCGCTTCATCAGCATGCTGCGTTCGGACTCCGACAGCCCGCCCCAGATTCCGTAGGGTTCGGCGACGGCCAGTGCGTGTTCGCGACATTGGGCGATCACCGGACACTGGTGGCACATCTCCTTGGCACGCCGCTCGCGCTGCGCTCGGGCTCGGCCGCGCTCACCGTCGGGGTGGAAGAACACCGACGACTCGACGCCACGGCACAGGCCGTGCATCTGCCAGTCCCAGACATCTGCATTGGGGCCGGGGAGGTGGTTGGGCTGGGGCATGGCAGCATCTCCTTCTGCAGGACGTGGAACCCGACTTCGTGGGCCTCGGTCATGGCATGGTCCGCGTCAGTCCGGGTCGGAAAGTCTCGGCAGATGAGCTGCCGAGGGTCTTTTCCGGTGGCGCAAGAGAACATTAAGCGGGCTGGAGAAACGGCGTCAATACCGTCAATCACGGCGAAATGATTCCAAAGATTCCGGCATTGTTAACGCACGGTTAGCCGTCGGCTTCGTACTAGCACGACGCGGCAGCGGGGCGCCGTCAGGTGCTCATGTCCTGCAAATATGCGTCTGAACAGCAGGTGATCGCACACAAGAAGTGGAATGGGAGGGTGTCGGTAAATGATGCGACGACGACCGCCAAGATTATCGATTAACCTGAGCGAAACAATGATGTCATCAGGCGTTTATGTCGCTGCGGGTTTTAACATTTGTGACGCCAGGTTAAATTCATGCTAACTGCGTCGGGAGGGCGTGACGCCGGCCACGTTCTCGCTGGTGACGAGCTTGTTGCCCGGTGGTCGGCGGCGGTGGCGGCCGGCGCTCACGGCCGTGGGGCGGCGGCATTGACCGCGCTGGCCGCGGTGGTCACCGACGCCCGCGTCGTCGGCGACCGGCCGGTCGCGTCCCTCGCATGCAGTACTGCGGCGTCGTTGTACCGGCAGGCCGGGCGTCACCGCGACGCTCTGATCCGCGACGGCCACGCGTTACTGCTGGCCGGCGCCGACATGCCCGGGCGCTCCGCGTGGGCGCGTGCGGCCGCATGCGACGCGCTGATCAATCTTGCTGCAGACAACCTGGGCCTCGGCCGATTCGGGGCGGCGCGGCGGCTGCTCGATCGGGCCGACGAACTTGCCGAGGGTTCGCCATCTGGCGCCGACGCCCCGTGGCTCACCGACGCCCGCTGCCGGCTGCGTGCCCTGTGGGTCCGCGCCGAGCTGGCGATCTACTCCGATGACCCGGATGCCGCGCTCGACGCCGGGCAACGGGCGACGGCGATGCTGGCCGACCGGGCCGACGGCGGTACTCAACGGCATCGGATCAAGACCGGACTGATCGTCGCGGCAGCGCAGGCGGCAACCGGACATGCAGAGGTGGCGATGCAGGCCGCGATCGCGCTGGGCGATGCGTCCGCCGAAGCCGGCCTGAGGCCGCTACAGTGGGCCGCGCTGTCGTTACAACAGGGGCTGGGCGACACGTCTGCGCAGACGGTGGCGGCGGTCAACGATCTATATCGATTCCTACACGCCCGGGGCATGCCGTTCGTGAGGTCGCACAACGATCGCTAAGGTGTTTGGGGTTCGCCGCCCCGCCACCGCAGTCCCCGGTCGCGGGCGTCGCCATCCGGGTCGTTGCGGCCCGCCACATCGGACCTGGTGAGTCCGCCACACGATATGTAACGCGGGGATCTCGACTGACGATGAAATTGACGGGTGATGAGTTGGACGCCGCCGTCCGCGCCGCAAGGCAGGGCGATCGCGTGGCTCTCACGTCGGTTCTCGAGAGTGTGCACGAGCCCATCCTGCGCTACTGCCGAGGGCGAATCGGTGTCGGAGAGCGTCATTTGTTCTCCGCGGATGATGTTGCGCAGGAGGCGTTGATGGCGGTGATGACCGCGCTGCCCCGATACGAAGATCAGGGCAAGCCGTTCATGGCCTTCGTATACGGGATCGCCGCGCACAAGGTCGCCGATGCGATGCGGGTGGCGGGGCGGGTCAAGGCCGACCCGGTCGACGCCGTCCCCGACGTCACCACGGTTCTCGGCGGGCCCGAGGAGGTGGCGCTGGACTCCGACGCCAGTCGGCGCATGCGCCGGCTGTTGTCGGTGCTGCCCGACAAGCAGCGCGAGATCCTCGTGTTGCGGCTGGTGGTCGGGATGTCGGCGGAGGAGACGGCCGACGCGGTCGGCAGTACTCCGGGGGCAGTGCGAGTCGCCCAGCATCGAGCACTGGCAAAACTGAAAGACGAGCTGAGGAAGGCAGGTGGACGACGCAATGAACGACGAGCATGATCGGCGTCGGCCGATGCCGGACGCCGACCCAACTGAGCACATCGACTTACGACAGTTGCACTTCGACGACGCATTTCTCGATGCGCTCTCACATGACGTGCCCACCCCGACGCGAGATGACACCGAATACCAGTTGGCAGCACTGCTTTCGGGTTGGCGCCACGATGTCCTCGCCGAGCCGGCGCCGCTGCTGCCCGGTATCGCGGAGGTCGAGCACGCGATGGCGACCGATGGCGCACCGCGCCGCGGCACGCGCGTAGGTCGCGGACTGCGGGTGATCGCCGGCGCGGCCGCGATCGCCGTGGTCGCCGTTGCCGGTCTGACCGTCGTCAGCGAAGGTGCTCAGCCGGGCGACTCGCTCTGGAGTGTCAAGAAGGTCGTATTCGCCGACAAGGCCTCGGAGACGCAGGCGGCCTACGATGTGCGCTCCGACCTCGAACAGGCCGAGGCCGCGCTCGCCTCGGGCGACATGGTCCAGGCGCAGCAGCTCATCGCGCGTGCCCAGACCAAGATGGGGCCGGTGCGCGACGCGCAGACCCGCGAGCAGATGAATCAGTGGATCAGCCGCTTGCGTGCCGACGAGTCCGGTGCCCCCGGGCAGAGCTCGCGGGCGCCGGGTCCCGCCACCACCGCACCCGATTCGACGTCCCCGCAGTCGGGCAGTCCCACCCCGCCGACGTCTGATCGGTCGACCACACCGACGACCACGACCCCGCCGACGTCCACGACGCCGACCAGTCCGGCTCCGACGACACCGACGCCGACCTCGGCTCAGACCTCGACGGTGGTGCCGCCGAGTTAGCTCAGCGCTCGCCGCCGAGCTGTGCGTATGCGTCGGCGTAGCCGCGGCAGTAGTCCCAGGTGACGTAGTCGTCGGGACGTGGGTCGACAGCTGGTTCGTGCGGGCGCACGGTACCGTCGATCAGAAGTTGTAAGAGATTGGCGCGCAACATATCCCAGTCGTGGTAATGATCTTCGTGGCAGTCCTCGCAGACGACGACGAGGCCGCGGATGCCGCGATGGGCCAGCAGCGTTTCATATACTGCCAGGTCGGCGAGGTCCTCCTCGACCGCGACCCGCTCGTTCTCGTCGAGTGGGATGCCGGGCTCGACCGAATCCAACGCCGACGCGGGATCGCTGGGATCATCGGCGAAGGGGTCGGGTGGGAGGCCGGGTGGCAAGTGGTCACGCACGACTCCACCGTAACCGATTTCACGTGACCAGCGCCGCATCGGTTCCACAGATCGACGGCGCCGACTCCGCGGTGGCGGCATGGGTCGGATCGTCGCATTGGGTTGGCGCCGCGATCGCCGGATACCATGAACGGATGACACACGTTCGCACCGGTGGAGATGATCCCGGCAAGGTGGCAATGCTCGGTCTCACCTTTGACGATGTCCTGTTGCTGCCCGCGGCTTCGGATGTGGTCCCGAGTGAGGCGGATACATCGTCCCGGCTGACCAGGAACATTTCCCTGCGCGTGCCGCTGGTCAGTTCGGCGATGGATACCGTCACCGAGGCACGCATGGCCATCGCCATGGCGCGCGCGGGCGGAATGGGCGTGCTGCACCGCAACCTGTCCATCGAGTCCCAGGCCGCTCAGGTCGAGACCGTCAAACGGTCGGAGGCCGGCATGGTCACCGATCCGGTGACCTGCTCGCCGGGGGACACGCTCGCCGAGGTCGACGCCATGTGCGCTCGGTACCGCATCTCCGGGCTGCCCGTCGTCGACGGAACCGGTGAGCTCGTCGGCATCATCACCAACCGCGACATGCGGTTCGAGGTCGACCAGGACCGGCCGGTTGCCGAGGTCATGACCAAGGCGCCGCTGATCACCGCCCAGGAGGGTGTCTCGGCCGAGGCCGCGCTGGGGTTGTTGCGCCGCCACAAGATCGAGAAGCTGCCGATCGTCGACGGCAACGGCAAACTGACCGGGCTGATCACCGTCAAGGACTTCGTCAAGACCGAACAGCATCCGTTTGCCACCAAGGATGCCGACGGCCGGCTGCTCGTCGGTGCGGCCGTGGGAACCGGCGAGGCCCAGTGGGATCGTGCGATGGCCCTGACCGACGCGGGTGTCGACGTGATCATCGTCGACACCGCACACGCGCACAATCGGCTGGTGCTCGACATGGTTGCCAAACTCAAGGCCGAGACGGGCGACCGGGTACAGGTCGTGGGGGGCAATATCGCCACGCGCGAGGCCGCCCAGGCGCTCGTCGACGCCGGTGCCGACGCGGTCAAGGTCGGCATCGGGCCGGGGTCGATCTGCACCACCCGCGTCGTGGCCGGTGTCGGTGCCCCGCAGATCACCGCGATCCTCGAGGCCGTGACCGTCTGTCAGCGGGCCGACGTCCCCGTCATCGCCGACGGTGGCCTGCAGTACTCCGGCGATATCGCCAAGGCGTTGGCTGCCGGCGCGTCGACGGCGATGCTCGGGTCGTTGCTGGCCGGCACTGCCGAGGCTCCCGGCGATCTGGTCCTGGTGAACGGTAAGCAGTTCAAGAGTTACCGCGGCATGGGATCGCTGGGCGCGATGCAGGGTCGTGGGCAAGCCAAGTCCTACTCCAAGGACCGCTACTTCCAGGACGACGTCCTCAACGAGGAGAAGCTCGTGCCCGAGGGCATCGAGGGGCGGGTGCCGTTCCGCGGACCGCTGACCCAGGTGATCCACCAACTCGTGGGTGGACTCCGCGCGGCAATGGGCTACACCGGTGCGAGTTCGATTCCCGAACTGCAGCAGGCGCAGTTCGTCCAGATCACGGCGGCGGGTCTCAAGGAGTCGCATCCACACGACATCACTCTCACCGCCGAGGCACCGAACTACTATTCTCGCTGAGTTCCCGGCAAGTTCTCCCGATCTCAACTTCTCCCGGTCTCCGGACCTCGGGGCCCACGTCCGCATCGGATCGTGGGCCGGACAGAAAGGCGCAAGGGTGCGTGATCTCGTGGACATCGGCATGGGTCGGACGGCACGGCAGACGTTCGAGCTCGACGACATCAGTATCGTGCCGTCCCGACGGACCCGCTCGTCCAAGGACGTCTCGACCGCATGGCAGATCGACGCCTACCGGTTCGACGCGCCGATCCTGAGTCATCCGACCGACGCCCTGGTGTCGCCGGAAGTGGCCATCGAACTGGGCCGGCTCGGTGCGCTCGGGGTGATCAACGGAGAGGGATTGTGGGCACGGCATCGCGACGTCGACGAGAAGATCGCCGAGCTCGTCGAGATCGCCACCACCGACCCGGACCCGCAAGCGGCGGTGCGCCGGCTGCAGGAACTGCATGCCGCGCCGCTCGACCCAGACCTGCTCGCGCGCGCGGTGGCCACGGTCCGCGAGGCCGGTGTGACCACGGCGGTGCGGGTCAGCCCGCAGCACGCACCCGAGCTGACGCCGGCGCTGGTGGCCGCGGGAGTGGAGATCCTGGTGGTGCACGGCACCATCATCTCGGCCGAGCATGTGGCCAACGGTTCCGGAGATCCGTTGAACCTCAAGACCTTCATCGCCGAACTCGACATCCCCGTCATCGCCGGCGGCGTCCACGATCACCGCACCGCGTTGCATCTGATGCGCACAGGTGCAGCGGGTGTCATTGTCGGATACGGCTCCACCGCAGGGGCCACGACCACCGGCGAGGTGCTCGGTATCGGGGTGCCGATGGCGACGGCGATCGCCGACGCCGCTGCGGCGCGCCGCGACTACCTCGACGAGACCGGCGGGCGGTACGTGCACGTCATCGCCGACGGCGACATCCACGACTCGGGTGACCTCGCCAAGGCGATTGCGTGCGGTGCCGACGCGGCGGTGCTCGGGACGCCGCTGGCCGCGGCCGTCGAGGCGCCAGGGCGTGGCTGGTACTGGCCGTCGGCGGCGGCGCATCCGGACACCCCGCGGGGGGCGCTGCTGCAAGTTGCGATCCCCGACGAGCGGACGACCCTCGAACAGGTCCTCTCCGGGCCATCCGCCAACTCGTTTGGTGAGTTGAATCTTGTTGGCGCACTGCGTCGTTCGATGGCTAAGGCCGGCTACTCCGACCTCAAGGAGTTCCAGAAGGTGGGGCTCACCGTCCATCGGTGACGGGATGCCCCGATGGCCGGAACGCCGTCAGCCGGGCTACCGGGAGACCCACGTCACTTGATGTGACAATGAACGTTAGAATGTTTTCATGGCAGCCCACCGTGACCCCACCGACTTCGACGTGCTCATCATCGGCTCCGGATTCGGCGGCAGCGTCAGCGCGCTGCGGCTGGTGGAGAAGGGATATCGCGTCGGCGTGATCGAGGCCGGCCGTCGCTTCGAGGACTCGGAGTTCGCCAAGACCAGCTGGCGTCTGCACAAGTGGCTGTGGGCACCGAAGCTGGGACTCTTCGGCATTCAGCGCATCCACGCGCTCAAGGACGTCATGATCCTGGCCGGCGCGGGGGTCGGCGGCGGATCGCTGAACTACGCGAACACGCTCTACAAACCACCGACGCCGTTCTTCGCCGATCCGCAGTGGAACCACATCACCGACTGGGCGGACGAACTCGGCCCGTACTACGAGCAGGCCCGGCGGATGCTCGGGGTGGTGACCAATCCGAGTTTCACCGAGTCCGATCGCATCATGCGCGACGTCGCCGAGGAGATGGGCGTCGGCGACACCTTCACCGCCACCCCGGTCGGGGTGTTCTTCGGGGAGAAGACGGGCCTGGCGGGTCGGCCCGGACATACCGTGCCCGATCCGTACTTCGGCGGCGCCGGACCGGAGCGAACCGCCTGCACCGAATGCGGTGCCTGCATGACCGGCTGCCGTGTCGGCGCCAAGAACACCCTCATGAAGAACTACCTCGGCCTTGCCGAACGCCACGGTGCGACGATCGTCGACCGCACCACGGTCGACGGACTGGCCCAACGGGCCGACGGCACCTGGGAGGTCGGCACCCACCGCTCGTCGGCGTGGGGACCGGTACGGCGCCGCACGCGGACCTACACCGCGTCGCAGGTGATCGTCGCCGCGGGGACGTTCAACACGCAGCGGTTGCTGCATCACGCCAAATATCGCACCCTGCCACGGATCTCGGATGCGCTGGGCCGTCTCACCCGCACCAACTCCGAGTCCATCCTGGGGGCGATGGCCAGTAGATACGATCCGGCACACGACTATTCGCGGGGCGTCGCGATCACCTCGTCATTTCATCCCGACCCCAGCACACACATCGAGCCGGTGCGATATGGCAAGGGCTCCAACGCGATCGCCTATCTGCAGACGTTGCTCACCGACGGCGGGTCTCCGGCGAACCGATTCGGGCAATTCGTGCGCCAGGTCGCCGCGAATCCGTTGTCGCTCGGTCGCCTCCTGGTGGTGCGCCGCTGGAGTGAACGCACCGTGATCGCGTTGGTCATGCAGAACAACAACAACTCGCTGACGACCTTCGTCCGCGAGCGCGGACCGTTCCGCTACATCACCAGCAAACAAGGCATCGGCGAACCCAATCCGACGTGGATTCCCGCCGGTAACGAGGCCACCCGCCGGATTGCACGCAAACTTCCGGGTGGCGTCGCCGGCGGCACCTGGGGCGACATCGTCAACATGCCGCTGACCGCCCACTATCTCGGTGGGTGTGCCATCTCCGACGTGCCGGCGAAAGGCGTCATCGATCCGTACCACCGCGTGTGGCATTATCCGACGCTGCACATCACCGACGGCGCCGCCATCTCGGCGAACCTCGGGGTGAATCCGTCCCTGTCGATCTGCGCGCAGGCCGAACGCGCAATGGCCTTCTGGCCCAACAAGGGGGAGGCGGATACCCGCCCGGCGCAGGGGGAGCGATACGCCCGGGTGGCCCCCGTCGCGCCGACGACCCCGGTCGTTCCGGCCGACGCGCCGGGCGCCCTGCGGTTGCCGATCACGCCGGCCGCACACGTCGACGCCGGCTGACGGCCCCGCCGTTCGGTCGTCCTCGGGCCACGGCTTGCGCACTTGTCTGAGGACTGTTAGGTTTCGGGGCATGCAGTTCTGTGCGCGTCTCCTCCTTCGCTGCCACGGCGGGGCCTGATCACGACCGGCTCCCCGCCGTGGGAGCCGTCGTGCCGGTCGAACACCGATCTCGACCACGGAGTCCGAAATACCATGCGCACAACTTCTTTCCCCACGATCTCCACGCCGGCCGGCGGCGTGGCAACCGGTGCCCCGGCGTGGAACCGCCAACAATGCTCGCAGATGCCGTCGTACCGCTACCGCGCCGTCCACGACCGGGTCGAGCTCCCGTTGACCGACCGCCGCTGGCCGACCAACCGGATCACCACCGCGCCGCTGTGGGTACCGGTCGACCTGCGCGACGGCAATCAGGCACTGGCCGAACCGATGGACCCCGAACGCAAGCGACGCTTCTTCGAACTCATGGTCGCCATGGGGTACAAGGAGATCGAGGTCGGCTATCCGTCGGCGTCGCAGACCGACTTCGACTTCGTCCGGATGCTGGCCACCGACGACATCGCCCCGGACGACGTGACGATCGTCGTGTTCACCCCCGCACGGCGCGATCTCATCGAACGCACCGTGGATTCGGTGCGGGGCATCGCCAACGATGTGGTCATCCACATGTACACCGCGACCGCCCCGATCTGGCGTGACGTGGTGCTGCGACGGGACCGGGACGGCCTGCGGGAGATCATCACCCGCGGCGGCCGCGACATCCTCGAGTGCGCCGACGGGCTCGACAACGTTCGTTTCGAGTTCTCTCCCGAGGTGTTCAATCTGACCGAACCGGACTTCGCCCTCGAGGTGTGCGACGCGATGACCGGACTGTGGGAGGCGAGTCCGGACCGGCCGGTGATCATCAATCTGCCCGCGACCGTCGAGGTGGCGACGCCCAACGTGTACGCCGACCAGATCGAGTACATGTACCGCAACCTGGACCGCCGCGGGTCGGTGATCCTGTCGGTGCACCCGCACAACGACCGGGGTACGGGGATCGCGTGCGCCGAGCTGGCCGTGCTGGCCGGCGCCCAACGCGTCGAGGGGTGCATCTTCGGCAACGGGGAACGTACCGGCAACGTCGACATCGCCACCCTGGCACTGAATCTCCATGCGCAGGGCGTGGATCCGATGATCGACTTCTCCGACATCGACGAGGTGGCCCGCACCGTCGAGTACGCCAACCGCATCGAGATCCATCCGCGCCATCCCTATGCCGGGTCGCTGGTGCATACGGCGTTCAGCGGAACCCATCAGGACGCCATCCGCAAGGGACTGGCCGAGCACCGCGAACGTGCCGCAGCCACCGGGATCGCCGAGCGCCGGTTGCCTTGGGAGGTGCCGTATCTGCCGATCGACCCGGCCGACATCGGCCGCACCTATGAGGCGGTGATCCGCGTGAACTCCCAGTCGGGCAAGGGCGGGATCGCCTACGTACTCGAGACCGAATACGGGATCGTGCTCGAACCGCATGAGCAACCCGAATTGGCCCGTCACGTCCAGGAATACGCCGACCGGTCGGGCGTGGAGGTCGACGCCCCGACCTTGCGCAGCCTGTACGAACAGTGGGTACGCGAAGACAGTGTCTCAGTCGAGGCCGCGGGCCGAGAGGCTCTCGGCGAATCCGTCGGCGGTGCGTAACGCGGCGAGGACGATGGGCGCCACCAGGATTCGCGGTCCCGGCCGCAGCCCGCGCGCCCGCCGTGCCTCGTCGACCTGGGCGGCGACCTCGACCATCAACGGGATCGCACGGATGGTCAGCGCCAGGGCGATGGCGATCAGGTCGGTGCGAACACCCAAGCGCGCCAAGGGTTGTAGTCCCCGCGTCATCGAATCGAGCATGTCGGTGGTGCGGGTCGTCAAGGTCACCACCGCGGCCAGCAGTACCGAGAGCCCGAGGACCCCGCACACCAGCAGCGCGCGGCGCCAGTCGGTGAAGATCCACTGGAAGGCGAAGATGAACACCAGGATCCAGAGGGTGGGCCGGAACTGGCGCCACGCGGTGCGCGGGCCGATGCCGGCGAGCGCGTAGACGACCGCGACCGCGAGCGCTGCGACACCGAGCGCGGGCAGCGACCGCACGAACACCGACATCGCCACGATCGCGGCCGCGAGGCCGAGGAGTTTGACTCCCGGCGACGCCCGATGCAGCGGTGAGCGTCCCGGGCGGTAGGTGCCCAGCGGATTCATGACATCATCGCCCGGTAGTGCGCCAGGGCCGGCCCGGGTGCATCGTCGGCGACGATGCGGCCGTCGTCGACGACCAGTACCCGGTCGAAGTCGGCGACGAGCTCGAGATCGTGGCTGACCACGACGAGCTGCTCGTCGAGACCCGCGAACACCGTGCGCAGCATGCGGGCATTGCGCAGATCGAGCAGCGTGGTCGGTTCGTCGGCGACGACGATCGCCGGTTCGGTGACGAAGATCGACGCCAGGGCGAGGAGTTGTTTCTGTCCGCCCGACAGCCGCGCGGCGGGCTGGTCGGCGTGGTCGGCGAGTCCGAATCGCTCGAGCATCTCCCGGGTACGTTCGGCCCGTTGGGCTTTGGTGAGTTCGCTGCGGGTCAGGGAGAGCTCGATGTCCTCGGCGACCGTCGGCATGATGATCTGCCGATCGGGATCGGAGAAGATGAAGCCGACCTCCCGGCGGACGCGGCGCCGGTGGCGGCGCGCGTCGATCCCGTTGACGGTCACCGTGCCGTGGTCGGGCACCACGAGTGCGTTGATCATGCGCACCAGGGTCGACTTGCCGCTCCCGTTGGCGCCGACGATGCCGACGCGCCGCTCGGTGAGGGTGACCGACACCTCGCGCAGCACGGTGCGCTCACCGAAGGCGTGGGTGACGTCGCGGAATTCGATCACGGTATCGGCGATTGCGAACGCGTCAGTCCGACGTGGCCGGGACGTCGGCCCGCGTCCGCCGTAGCGGCCCGATCAGGCCGGGCCATCCGCGGTGCACCTGCGCGGCGACCAGGGCGGTGACGACGGCCTTGATGGCGTCGCCGAGGATGAACCAGCCGTTCGCGGCGATCGCCGCCCACAACGTCATGTCCGCACGGATCATCAGGCCGACGGTTCCGCACACGTACACCACGAGGATGCCGCCGATCAGGTTGATCGCGATACCGGGGAGCAGCCGGTAGCGCGGTGGCGGCGTCCGAGACGTGCGCGTCCACATCATCAGCGCGGTCAGCACCCCGATGACGATCACGCCGGGAAGGAAGCCGACGAAGAATCCGGAGGTCGGGGAGCTCAACGCGGTCAGTCCGTTGCGGCCACCGGAGAGGATCGGCAGACCCGCGATCGCCAGAACCATGAACAGGACCACCGCGAGCGTGCCCTTCTTGGGACCCAGGATCGCGCCTGCCAGCATCACCCCGAGGGTCTGGAAGGTGATCGGGACACCGCTGGTGCCCACGCTGATGGTGCCCGGCAGCCCGAGCGCGGCGATCAACGCGGCGAACACGGCGGCCTGGGTGATGTCGGAGATATTCAGTGACCAGGTGCGATCACGGCTTTCGGTGGTTTGCATCGCGAGAAACGAGTATTCCACGTGCTGAGGTCGCCGCGGCGCCGCGGTCGATCAATCCGCACCGCGATCCGCACCGGGGCCGCCGCAGGCGGGACATTAGACTCGTGCCGTGACCGATTCTGCAGACCAATCGCGTGCCACCGGCGGATTCGACGCGCCCCGCCCGGTGCTCGTCGTCGACTTCGGCGCCCAGTACGCCCAGCTCATCGCGCGCCGCGTCCGGGAGGCCCGGATCTACTCCGAGGTCATCGCGCACGACGCCGGCATCGAGGAGTTCCGGGCCAAGAATCCGGTGGCGCTGATCCTTTCCGGCGGCCCGGCGTCGGTGTACGCCGACGACGCCCCGCGACTGGATCCGGCACTCCTCGACCTCGACATCCCGGTCTTCGGCATCTGCTACGGATTCCAGACGATGGCGGCCACGCTCGGTGGGCACGTCGCCAACACCGGTGGTCGCGAATTCGGCCGCACCACACTCACTCCCACCGAAGGCGGTGTCCTGCACCAAGGTCTCACCGGCGCCCAGCCGGTGTGGATGAGCCACAACGACGCCGTGGTCGAAGCCCCGGAAGGGTTCACGGTCACCGGCTCGACGCCGGGTGCCCCGGTTGCCGCCTTCGAGAACGTCGAACGGCGGATGGCCGGTGTCCAGTACCACCCGGAGGTGTTGCACACCCCGCACGGTCAGCAGCTCCTCACCCGCTTCCTCTACGAGGTCGCCGGCCTGGAGCCGACGTGGACCGCGGCCAACATCGCCGACGCCCTGATCGATCAGGTCGCCGACCAGATCGGTGACGGCCTGGCGATCTGCGGCCTGTCGGGCGGGGTGGATTCCGCGGTCGCCGCAGCATTGGTGCAGCGAGCCATCGGCGACCGCCTCACCTGTGTCTTCGTCGACCACGGGCTGCTGCGGGCAGGGGAGCGTGAGCAGGTCCAGCACGACTTCGTCGGTGCCACCGGCGCGAAACTGGTCACCGTCGACGCCGCCGAGACCTTCCTCTCCGAACTGAGCGGGGTCTCCGATCCCGAGCAGAAACGCAAGATCATCGGCCGCGAATTCATCCGATCCTTCGAAGGCGCGGTCACCGACGTGCTCGGCGAACACGCCGCCGACGACCAAAAGGTCGAATTCCTGGTGCAGGGCACGCTCTACCCGGATGTCGTGGAATCCGGCGGCGGCAGCGGCACCGCCAACATCAAGAGCCATCACAACGTCGGCGGGCTGCCCGAGGACCTCGAATTCACACTCGTCGAACCGCTTCGCCTGCTGTTCAAGGACGAGGTCCGCGCCGTCGGACGCGAACTCGGTCTGCCCGAGGAGATCGTCGGCCGCCAGCCGTTCCCGGGTCCGGGGCTCGCGATCCGCATCGTCGGTGAGGTGACCGCCGACCGGCTCGCCATGCTGCGCACCGCCGACCTCATCGCCCGGGAAGAACTCACCGCCGCCGGGCTCGACACGCAGATCTGGCAGTGCCCGGTGGTGCTGCTCGCCGACGTCCGCAGCGTCGGCGTGCAGGGCGACGGCCGCACCTACGGGCATCCGATCGTCCTGCGCCCCGTGTCGTCCGAGGACGCGATGACCGCGGACTGGACGCGGGTGCCCTACGAGGTGCTCGAGATCATCTCCACCCGCATCACCAACGAGGTGCCCGACGTGAACCGCGTCGTCCTCGACGTCACGAGCAAGCCGCCGGGCACGATCGAATGGGAGTAGCGGTCTCCGACCGCGCGAATGGGAGTAGCGGTCTCCGACCGCGCGAATGGGAGTAGCGGTCTCCGACCGCGCTCAGGTTCGCGCCGACCGCGCCCCGGTGACGATCAGCAGCGCGCCGATGGCGACGGCCACGGCCACCACGAGCCACCCGATGGTGGCCGGGTCGGGAACGCGTGGCCCGTCTGCGAGGCCCCATCCCGCTATCACCAGCGCGACCACGCCGGTCAGCGCGACCGCAGGTGCGCGGCGGCGCCGCACCCCACCCGGCTCCGAGCTCGCGGACGTGTCGAATGAGCTTGTGGCGCCGTTCATCTCGTCTCCTATGCTGTTCTGATTCGACTGGTTCATCGCTTGATCTCCACACTGCCGACGTTGGTGTGCGCATCGATGGTGAGTACCGGCCCGCCGGTTCCGTCTGCGCCGCCGTCGAGGCCTTCCGGACAGGTGTAGTCGCCGGCGCCGGCGGAGCAGTTGGCCCGGACGTTCATCCCGGCCGGAACCTTGACAACGATCTCACCGATCCCGTTGCGCAGATGCACGGTGTCATCGGCGGCGAGCGTGATATCGCGCAGGTCGAGTGTCATGCTCCCCGTGCTCAAGGTGTACTCATCCCGGATATCATTCTGGCTCAATGGTTTCCAGTTGCGATCGCCGATCCCGCCGGCGGGCATGCCCAGCCGGTGGTCGTCGGGCCCCCAGGTGGTGAGCAGCGTCGTCACGATCACCGCCGCCGACAATCCGATCGCCAGCGGCGCCAAGGCGCCCGGATGTGAACGCGGAGTGTGGCGGCGCAGCCCATTGACGAGCAGCCCGGCGCCGATCACCGCCAACGCCAGGGACAGTACGTGAGCAGTGGTGAACCAGTCCGCTCCGAGCGCATTGGCCGCGACTCCGCCCGCGACCACCAGGATGGCGAGGCCGAGCACGACGAACGAGAATGCCGAACGCCGTGGGTGGCGCGGATAGGTGACCGGCGGTGGCTGCGGGGTGGTGGGCTCGGGCAGGTCCCACGCGAACCGCGCGGCCCCGAGCGGATCCCACGAAGGCGGGGTGGCGTCGAGGAAGTCGGTGGGGCCGGTCTCGGTCGGCACGGTGTCGGTGGGCACGGTGTCGGTGGGCACGGTGTCGGTGCGTACGGCAGCCGCAGCCGCCCGCGCGCCGGTGTCGGTGGGTACGGCAGCCGCAGCCGCCCGCGCGCCGGTGGCGGTGGCAGCGGCAGCCGCGACCGGGGCGCCGGTGCGCACCGCACGCGGGGTCCAGCGCACGAACCGTTGCGGCGACTCGGGGATCGCCACCGTCGTCACGCTGGTGCCGGCGGGTGGCTCGGGGGTGCGCAGGAACAGCAACCACCACCCGACGAGCATCAGGAGTCCGCCGACCACACCGCCCGAACCCCACGGTCCCCGCGAGAGGACGGAGGACGCCACGATCACGATGACGACCCAGAGGATGACTGTCGGGTTGTTGAACCAGCCGTGCGCATGGCCGCCGTGGCTGCGTTCGGCGCGGGCGCGGGCGCCGGTGCTCGACGGGAAGACGATCCATGCCGCGACGTACAAGATCAGGCCGCTGCCGCCGAATACCGCTGCCACCACGAACGCCACCTTCACCAGCGTGGGGTCGATCCGGTAGCGCCCGGCGATGCCCGCGCAGACGCCGGCGATGGTGCGTGGGGAGGAAGGTCGTACCGGCCGGGTGTCCCACAATCGCCCGAGTTGCATCCGAAGGTGTGCGGTATTCATGACAGCCATCCTGTCGCCCCGTCGCGGTCGGCACATCGGGGAACGACCCTGAGATCCACCCGGATCGGATCGGGGCCCGGGCACCGGCCGGTGGCCCGATACATGCGGCCCGCTCGCTTCGCTCCCGGCGCCGGTGCGCCCACGGTCCTCCGGGTCGGCACCCGGGTGAACCCTGATGCCGTCGACGGGGTGAACGTGTCAGTATCGACAGATGGGAACTGCGGAGATCGAGCGACCGCAGCGGCTGTCGCGCCGCAGTGGCGGCCGCGTGATCGGTGGTGTCGCCGGTGGCGTCGCCGACCACCTCGGCGTCGACGCGTTCCGGGTTCGGGTGGTCTTCGTGGTGCTGACCGCGATGGCCGGCGCAGGTGCCCTCGCGTACGCGTTGCTCTGGTTCTTCTGCCCGCTGGGCGACGACGTCACCGCGCCCACGCCCGCCGAACGGCGGCAGGCCTGGGGGCTGGCGATCATCGGTCTCGTCGCGATGGGCGTGGTGGGATTCGCTGCGTCCGGTACGCCCGCAACCTATCTGGTGCCGCTGGTGTTCGTCGCCGTCGGTGCGAGTCTGGTGTGGCGGGAATTCGACACCTCGGCGCGTTCGCGTCCCCACGGACCGCTGCTGACGTGGACACGGCTGGCCGGCGGTGCGGTGCTCGTGATCGGCGGCCTCGTCGTCATCGTGTTCGCCGGCACCCGCAATTTCGGCGGTCTGAGCACCACGCTGCTGGCCGTGGCCGCCACCCTGCTCGGCGTCCTGCTGCTGACCGTCCCGCTGTGGATGCGCATGTGGCGCACCCTGAATGCCGAACGGGCAGCGCGTATCCGAAATGCCGAGCGCGAGGAGATCGCCTCCCACCTGCACGACTCGGTGCTGCAGACACTTGCCCTCATCCAGAAGAAGGCGGCCAGACCCGAGGAGGTGGCCCGCCTCGCCCGCAGCCAGGAACGCGAACTGCGGAGCTGGCTCTTCGGTGACCCGGCGCAGCGCGGCAGTTCGTTGGTCGCCGCACTCACCAGTGTCGCCGGAGAGGTCGAGGACCATTACGGCATCGAGGTGGAGGTCGTCACCGTCGGCGATCTGCGTCCCGACGACGACACCGACAAGGTCGCCGCCAAGCGCTGGCCTGCGCTGGTCGGCGTCACCCGCGAGGCATTGGTCAACGCGGCCAAGCATTCCGGCGAACGCAAGGTCGATGTCTATCTCGAGGTCGGCGACGACGAGGTCGAGGTCTTCGTGCGTGATCGTGGCGTCGGCTTCGACCTCGGCCGGGTCGACGACGATAGGCAGGGCATCGCGCGGTCGATCCGCGCCCGCACCGAACGTGTGGGTGGGCATGTGACGATCAGGTCGGCGCCCGGGCGTGGCACCAACGTGCGGGTCACCATGCCGCGGGGGGAGGTGCAGGCTCCAGAAGGGGCCGCCACCCTCGCTCAAGAACGCGATAATGATTCCGGCGCACCGGCTTCCGGTGCGCTGCCGTCAACGGCCGACAGTGCCGGAGCCGAACACGGAAAGGTGTCATGACCCTCGAACAGCCGCAGCCGCGAAGTGACCGGCAGTATCGCGTCTTCCTCGTCGACGATCACGGCGTGTTCCGGTCGGGGGTGCGGGTCGAGTTGGCCGGGGAGGCAGGGCTCACGGTGGCCGGCGAGGCGGGCAGCGTCGCCGAGGCCGTCGCCGGGATCACCCGGCTGCGCCCCGACGTGGTGCTGCTCGACGTACACATGCCCGCCGGAGGCGGCGTGGCGGTCCTGCGCGGGGTCACCGATGCGATGGGCGCCGACGCCCCGGTGTTCCTGGCGTTGTCCGTGTCCGACGCCGCCGAGGACGTCATCGCGACGATCCGGGCCGGCGCGCGCGGATATGTGACCAAGACGATCGACGGCGGTGAGCTGGCCGACGCGGTGCGCCGGGTCGCCGAGGGCGATGCCGTGTTCAGTCCGCGGCTGGCGGGTTTCGTGCTCGACTCGTTCACCGGGAAGTCGTCGGCACCGGAGCCGCAACTGGATCCCGAGCTCGACTCGCTGACGCGCCGCGAGTTGGAGGTGTTGCGGCTGCTCGCGCGCGGCTACACCTATCGGGAGATCGCCGAGGAATTGTTCATCTCGATCAAGACGGTCGAGACGCACGCGTCGAATGTGCTGCGAAAGACGCAGCAGTCCAACCGGAATGCGCTCACCCGCTGGGCGGCGACCCGGCACATCGGCTGAGCTGCACCTCCGCTGGGCTGCAGGTCTTCTGGGGAGTACGTCAGCTGAGGAGCGCGATCACCAGCACGATGACCCCGGCGAGCACCAGGAAGAACAGCAGGACGACCACGGCGAGCAGCGCCGGCGAGGTCTGCTGGCGTTGTGACGCCGGGCCCAGCGGCGGCATGGCGCTGCTGTAGGACGGCGACGAGTAGTGCTGCGGGTACGGCGCCGGTGAATAGGGTGCAGACGAATACGGTGCAGACGAATACGGTGCAGCCGAAGACGGTGTCGAGGGGTCGTATGGGGCCGGAGTCGCGACTCGGGTCGGGTCATATTGTGGCCCAGGGGGTTTCGTGTGTGGCCCGCGGCCGCCGGTGCCCGGGTTCGCGGGCTGGCCGGTGGGCGTGGCCGGTCGGCGACGTGGATTCAGGCCGAGGTCGGACCGGGAGACCAGGCTGGTGAGAACCTGCTCGGTGGAGCCGTGCTCACCGGCGACGACCCGGGCGAGTTCGTCGCGTGCCTGCGTCATGGTGATGCGGCGTTTGGGGCTCGGTTCGAGCATGCGCAGCAACACCGGCTCGAGGGCGCCGGCCTTGGTCATCGGATTGATCTGCGCCCGCGCCACCCGATGCAACATCACCAGCGAGTTGTCGTCGACACCGAAGGGTGGCTGGCCCTCGACCATCGTGTAGATGGTCGCGCCGAGCGAGTACACGTCGGAGGGCTCGGCAGGCGGATCGCCGCGGGCAACCTCGGGTGCGAAATACGCTGGGGTGCCGGTGATCAGGCCGG
This sequence comes from Gordonia sp. DT219, assembly GCF_049847065.1. Lineage (NCBI taxonomy): Bacteria > Bacillati > Actinomycetota > Actinomycetes > Mycobacteriales > Gordoniaceae > Gordonia > Gordonia sp. DT219. Next base: position 114,289 of record NZ_JBNCNR010000008.1, read on the forward strand.
TCTGGGTGATCGTGACATCGTCCTTGGCGCGGGAGATGCCGAAGTCGGTGATCTTGACGAGGCCGGCCTGACGTCCGCCGCCGGCGATGAGGATGTTGCCGGGTTTGATGTCGCGGTGGATGATTCCCGAGGCGTGCGCCTCGACCATGGCGTCGGCCACCTGTGCGCCGATCTTTGCGGCTTCGGTGACGTCGACAGTGCCGGTGGCATGCAGTATCTGGGCGATGCTGCGCGACGGGAGGTACTCCATCACCAGCCAGGGTTCACCGCCGTCGAGGGCCACGTCGTGCATGGCGATCGCGTTGCGGTGACTCAGCCGTGCCGCGATCCGTCCCTCTCGCATGGCACGCTGCCGAACGGTCTCCGCCGAGTCCTCCGAGAGTCCCTCGGTGGAAAGGACCTGTTTGACGGCCACCTCGCGGTCGAGAAGTTGGTCGCGGGCCAGCCAAACGGTACCCATGCCGCCGCCGCCGATCCGGGAGATGAGCCGATAGCGTCCGGCCACCAGAAAGTTGGGACCCGGTGTCCGATGGCTTTCGGCGTCGGCGGTCATGCAGCGATGATAGCCGGGGCCGCCGCTTGGGCAGGACGGGCGAATGGGTGTGGCACTCGCCGCGTCTTGACATGTCGTAGTACGTGTGTTCGACTCCCGGTATGCGTTGGTCCGAACAGGCTGTCGAAGCCGACGATGGTGCCCTGCCCGGACTGGGCCGGGCGGGACTGGTGCGATCGGTGCAGACGCCCGAGTTCGAGGGCATCACCTTCCACGAGGTCCTCGCCAAGAGTGCGCTCAATCGGGTACCCGTCGAGTCCGGCTTGCCGTTCACCTACACGGTCAACACCTTCCGCGGCTGCACGCATGCGTGCCGGTACTGCTTCGCCCGGCCCACCCACGAGTACCTCGATCTCGACGCCGGTCGCGACTTCGACTCGCAGGTGGTGGTCAAACTCAATGTGGCCGCGGTGTTGCGCAAGGAACTGCGGCGCCGGTCCTGGCGCCGGGAGCCGGTGGCATTGGGTACCAACACCGATCCTTATCAGCGCGCCGAGGGGCGCTACCGGCTGATGCCCGGGGTGATCTCGGCGTTGACCGAAGCCGCGACCCCGTTCTCCATCCTCACCAAGGGAACGCTGCTGCGGCGGGATCTGCCGCTGCTGCGTCAGGCGGCCGGACAGGTGACGGTCTCGCTGAGCGTGTCGCTGGCTTTCCACGACGCCGAGTTGCAGAAACAGATCGAGCCGGGAACGCCGTCGCCGGCGGCGCGGTTGGCGCTGATCGGCGACATCGCCGACGCCGGGTTCGCCCCGCACGTGATGATCGCCCCGGTGATCCCGTACCTGACGGACTCGGTGGCGCACCTCGACGCTCTGCTCGAGTCGCTGGCGCAGGCCGGGGCGTCGGGGGTGACCGTCATCCCGATGCATCTGCGCGGGGCGACGAAGCCCTGGTTCATGACCTGGCTCGCCGAGCATCATCCGGCGCTGGTCCGCCGGTACCGCGGGCTCTATGGCCGGGGTGCCTACGTCACCCCGGAGTATTCGTCGTGGTTGCGGGAACGGATGCGACCGCTGGTCGCCGGCCACGGACTCGCCGGATCGTCGGCCTCGCGGGTGGTGACGGCCGTCGAACCCGAGCCTGAACCCGAACTCGCGCAGGCGCTCACACTGTTCTGAAGGGTTCCGCTGACCAGCGCTGTTGCGAACTGTCGGAGTCGCGTCGTACGATCAGAACATCGAAAACACATTCGATATCCGGTGCGATTCCGGGATCGGATGGACGCGATGGCGTGGCAACTTCCCGGCTCGCCGAGCACAGTATGCGCTGGCCAGGAGGGGTGTGTCATGAGTGTGGTGCCGTTGAATCGCGGTGGGCGTGGCGAGTCGGGACATGCGGATCCCGTTACTCTCGACGCCCTCCGGCAGAAGATGGCGGTGATGTCGGGATTGCCGGACCGGCGCTCGGTCCAGCCGGTGTCTGTCGACGTGTTCCCGCTACCCGAGGTCATGTCGGACGTGTTGCCGCACAATGGAATCGCTCGCGGCACGGTCCTCGGCTACCGGGGTGCGAGATCGCTGCTGATGGCGATGATCGCCACGATCACGCGCTCGGGCAGCCAGGTCGGCATCGTCGGGATGCCCCGGCTCAATCTGCTCGCCGCGGTGGAGATGGGCGCCGATCTGCGCCGGATCGCCGTGGTCCCCGACCCGGGTGTCGACCCGGTGGAGGTGGCCGCGGTCCTGCTCGACGGCATGGATCTGGTGGTGCTGGGGCTGCGGGGCGTGACGGTGCCGCCCGCCCGGAGCCGGGTGGTCGGCGGCCGCGCGCGGCAGCAGGGATCGTCGTTGCTGGTGGTCGACGGAGACTGGCCGGGAGCACATACCCGGATGGACGCGCGGGTGGTCGGCTATCGACACGGTCCCCGCGCCGACGATCTCGCCACCGCGGATCGCGGCTACGGGCGGGTGGGTGGCATGCGGCTGCAGGTCGTCGCCGAAGGACGCGACCGCCGCCGGCGCTCCGCCCGGATCGACGTCATGGCAGGCGGATTCGGAGACGACGCGGTACAGATCCGGCGGGTGACCGAGACGCGCGTCGACGCCGTGGACGCACCCGGTGCGGTGGCGAACTGATGGCCGCCGGGTCACGGCCTGCGCGGGTGCTGGCGCTGTGGTGTCCGGACTGGCCCGCGACGGCCGCCGCAGCACACGCCGACCTGCCGCCCAGGCATCCGGTGGCGGTGCTGCACGCCAACCGCGTGATCGCCTGCTCGGCTCCGGCCCGGACCGCGGGGGTCCGGCGGGGCATGCGGAAGCGTCAGGCGCAGTCGGTGTGTCCGGAGATGACGGTGGTCGCTGCCGACGAGCACCGCGACGGCCGGCTGTTCGAGCCGGTGGCCGCCACGGTGACCGACCTGGTGCCGGCGATGGAGGTGCTGCGGCCCGGGTTGGTGGTCCTGCGGCTCACCGGTGCGGCCCGCGTGTTCGGCGGTGAGGAGATCTTGGCCGAGGAACTCATCGACCGGGTCTCGGCGTGCGGGGTGGAGTCGCAGGTCGGCATCGCCGACGAGTTGTTCACCGCGGTGCTGGCCGCCCGCAGCGGGCAGTGCGTCCCATCCGGCGGCGACCGCGAACATCTCGCCGCCCGCCCGATCGCCGACCTCGCCGTCGAGCCCTCGATGTGTGGGCCGGAACGCACCGAGTTGGTCGCGCTGCTGCGCCGACTCGGGGTGAACACCATCGGTGCCTTCGCCGCGCTGGGGGCGGCCGATGTCGCCACCCGCTTCGACGCCGACGCGATCACCGCGCACCGGCAGGCCACCGGCCAGCCGGGTCGCCCGCCTTCGACGCAGACACTGCCGGAAGATCTTGCGATCGAGTATCTCTGCGACCCGACGATCGACCGGATCGATGCCGCCGCCTTCGCCGGCCGCCGGATCGCCGAGCTGCTGCACCGTCGCCTCGTCGATGCGTCGGTGGCCTGCACCAAGTTGACGGTGGAGGCGATCACCGAACGGGGACAGCGGCATTCGCGGACGTGGCGGTGTGCTCAGCCGCTCACCCCGGCGACGACCGCCGATCGTATCCGCTGGCAGCTGGAGGGCTGGATGACCAGCGGCCGCACTCGCGGCTCCGGGGATACGCGGCCGGATTCGCCGATCGCGACGTTGCGGCTCGACCCGGTCGAGGTGGTCGATGCGGGGAAGCTGCAGCATGCGCTGTCGGGTGCCGGGCTGCCCGGGGACACGGAATTGTCCGAGCGTGCGCGACGCAGCATGGAGCGGGTGCAGGGTCTGCTCGGCGGCGACGCCGTGCGTATCCCGGTGCTCAGCGGGGGGCGGGGTCCGGCCGAGCAGATCTCGATGATCACCCTCGGTGAAGATCCGGTGCCCGAACGGGATCCGGACGCACCCTGGCCGGGCCGGCTGCCGCAGCCGGCGCCGGCGATGACGTCCGACGCCCCGGTCGAGGTGATCGATCCTGCCGGTGATCCGGTGCGGGTCACCCCACGGGGCGCGTTCACCGCGGAACCGACGACGGTCCGGATGCCCGAACCCTCCCGGCAGGGCTGGGAGGTGCGGTGGTGGGCCGGGCCGTGGCCGGTCGGCCTGGAGACCGGGCCGGATGCGATCAGTGCGCGCGCGCAGGTGCTGCTCGACGACTCCCGGGCGCTGCTGCTGTGCTACCGGTCCGGCGGCTGGGTGGTGGAGGGTGTGTACGAATGAATAGTGCTCAGCTGTTGGCTAGCGCTCAGCTGTTGGCGCCGCGTGCCGCCACCGGCCAGGACAGCGGTTCACCCGTGGCAGTGTGTACGACGAGCTCGTCGACGAGATTCACCGCGGAACACACGTGGTTGGGGATCACCCGGACGGTCGCACCGACATCAGGCACCGCTGCGGGTGTGGCGTCGGCCGGATATTCGAGGGTGGCGTGATGTTCGGACAGTGCGGTGATCCGCGCCTGCGGAGTGTCGATCACCCGGCCGAAGCCGGAGGCCCAGGCGGGGCGGTCGGCGCCGAGGATCTTGCTGCCGGCGTCGACCACGACCTGCCGTCCGGCACGGTGCACCACGGCGGTGACGGCGGTCAGCGCGACGTCGTCGAATCCGGCACTGCCGAGTTCGACCTGCTGGGCGTCGTTGAACAGGTAGACGCCGGGCCGCAGCTCGGTGAGCAGGCCCGGCCGGGCAAAGCCGACCGTCGGCGTCGATCCGCCGCTGATCACCCGTGGTCCGATTCCGTTGGCGCGCAGCGATTCCGATGCTTTGTGCAGCGCGTCTGCCTCGGCGGTGGCGGCCTCGGCGCGTGCGGCCGCCGGGCCGTAACCGTGGCCGGGGAAGGTGAACACGCCCACCACGTCGAGTCCTGCGGTGGCCGCGGCCGCCGCCACCGTCCCGGCATCCTCGGGTGGCACTCCGGTGCGGTGGTGTCCGGAGTCCACCTCGATGATCGCCTCGACGATCACGCCCGGGCGCACCACCTCGGCGGCGAGGCGCCGCGCACCGGCCACCGAGTCGATTCCCACGCGCAGCGATACCGTCTGCGCGAGGGCGCGCATCCGGGCACCCTTGTGTTCGGTCACCCAGAGCGGATAGGCGATGAACAGGTCACGGCATCCGGTCCGTTCGGCAGCCGCTGCGAACACCTCTGCCTCGCCGATCGTCGCCACGGTCAGACCGGCTGCCCCGCTGTCGATCTGGCGGCGTGCGAGCTCGATGCACTTGTGCGTCTTGGCATGTGGACGCAGCGTGACACCGAGTTCGGCGCAGTGGCGCGCCATTGACGAGAGGTTGGCGTCGACTCGCGGCAGATCGATCGTCAGGTATGGGGTGTCGGTCACCGGGGTATCAGTCACCGGACTCTTTCTCGGCCGAATCGAGTGCCGCCGCCGATTCCCGGCCGAGGAGATATTCCTGATGCATGATGCGGGTGGTGATGCGCGGTGCGAACCGGTGTCCGAGATCGGCGAGGTCGCCCAGTGGCGTCGAAACCCGGTGTGGCTGATGAAGAATCGCGTCGAGGACCCGGGACGCGGCCTTGTCGACGTTCCAGACGCCCGCCGAGTTCTGGTAGTCCTCGGTGGGGGCGATCATCCGGGTGCGCACGAGGGGGAGGCGCACATTGGAGAACGTGACGTGATCGGAGAGGGTCTCGGCGGCGGCCGCATCGCTGAACGCCTCGAGAGCGGCCTTCGACGCGGCGTATGCGCCGAAGCGGGGACCACGTGCCTGCACCGCGATCGAGGTCACGTTGACCACGTGACCCGTGCCTCGTTCGACCATGTGCGGCAACAATGCCAACACCAGATTGACTGCACCGAAGTAGTTGACGGCCATCACGCGGTGGTAGTCGTGGGACCGGTCGACGGCGTTGATGGTGGCGCGGCGGATGGAGCGCCCGGCGTTGTTGACGAGGATGTCGACGTGATCGTGGTCGACGATGATGGTCTTGACCATCGCCCGCACCGACTCCTCGTCGCTGATGTCGCAGATGTACGGGAACACCTGGCCGAGCGGCACACCGGTCTTAGGTGTCGTGGCCGCCAATTCGCTTGCTGCGGTATCGAGTTCGTCGGCATGTCGCGCGACGATCAGGACGGTGGCACCACGCGCCACGCACATGCGGGCGGTGGCCTTGCCGATGCCCGACGAGCCGCCGGTGATCAGGACCACCTTGCCGACGAGAGGGCCGCGCGGGTCGTTCCGTCGATGCCGCGCCGGGTCGAGTTCGCGTTCCCAGTACCGCCAGAGCAGTGGTGCGTACTCGTCGAATTCCGGCGGCCGGACACCGAATCGGGCCAAGTGTCCGATGGTGAGATCGGATCGGAAATCCACCGGCAGGTCCATGCCGTCGAGCAGTGCGGGTGGGATGCCGGCCTGCTGTGCGAGCAGGTCGCGCCCGATTCGCAGCGGCGCAGAACCCGCCAGGGACACGGCGCGCCCGACGAGTTGATGCGGGATGACGTTGATGCCCTTGGGTGCTGCCAGAGTGGGGGCGAGATCGTTGTACATCTCGGTGATGGAGAGTGAATGTCGCGCGCCCAGGTGGTGGACCTGACCGCTGACGCCGGGATCGGTACCGACCAGGGACACCAGGGCGTCGACGACGTAGTCGACCGGGATGAGATTGATCCGGCCGAGGTCGGGGAACGGAAGGCGCAGTGCCGCCGGCAGCTTGCCGAGAAGTCGCAGGTAGGGAAAGAAGTAGTAGGGCCCGTCGACCTTGTCCATCTCGCCGGTGCGTGAGTCGCCGACGACCACCGAGGGGCGATAGATGCGCCAGCGCAGCCCTTCTCGTTCGCGGATCACCTTCTCGGCCTCGAATTTTGTGCGGTGATACGGGGTCGGAAATCCCTGGTCGAGGTCGAAGTCGGATTCGGTGAACTCGCCCCGGTGATCGCCGGCCACCGCGATCGATGACACGTGGTGACACATCGCGTCATGCGCGACGGCGAAATCGGCGACCCGCGCGGTGCCCTCGACATTGGCGGCGTGCTGACTCGCGGCGTCGGCGGCCATGTCGTAGATCGCGGCGAGGTGGATGACGTGGTCGATCTCGAGGTCGGTGTCGGTGACCCCGAGCCCGTCGGAGGTGAGGTCGCCGATCACCGGGTGGACCCGGTCACCACCGGCCGTGTCGCGCAGAACCTCGGTGATCCGCGACAGCGAGCCCTCCCGGACGAGTGCGTGGATCTGTGCGTCCGCGTCGATTGCGAGTAGCTCTCTGATGACGCGGCGTCCGATGAAGCCGCTGCCACCGGTCACGAAATATGTGGTCACAGGGTTCTCCAAATTCCAGCTCGACGAAGACGCATCTCACACTGTCATCCACCGACTGCCGCAGGCAAGACCCGGCGGTGTCAACCCGTGCAAGCAACGTTGTCTCGTAGGAGGGCTTCGAACTTCTCGCGGGGGGTGTAGAAGTCGAGGGTTTGTCGTGGGCGTTCGTTGAGCTCGCGGGCGATGGCATCGAGGTAGGCCTGATTGCTGGTGATGTCGGTGCCTTTGGGTAGGTACTCGCGGATCAGTCCGTTGGTGTTCTCGTTGGAGGGACGCTCCCACGGCGAATGTGGGTGAGCGAAGTAGATCGGCAGGTCAGCGGCTACGGTGACCGAGGCATGTTCAGCCATCTCGGTGCCCTGATCCCAGGTCAACCCCTGCCGCATGAACGCCGGCAACGCGTGGAGATGGTCGATCAACGCATCGGCTACACCGACGGCCTTCTTCCCGTCGGGCAGCCCCAGGATCAGCGTGTAGCGGGTGCTGCGTTCGACCAGGGTGACCGCGGCGGACTTGTTGCGGGCACCCACAATGAGGTCCCCCTCCCACCAGCCGGGCACGCGTCGGTCGGTAGCTTCGGTCGGACGGTCATCGATGGAGATCATGCCCACGATCCGCGCGTTGCGCTCACCGACCTTCTTGCGAGGTTTGCGTTGAACCTGTCTGCTGCGCAACATGATTCCCTGTTTAGCGAGCTCCTTTCCGGGGTGCGCATAGATCCACCGGTAGATAGCTTCGTGTGAGACCGTGCGGCCCTGGGCATCGAGGGAACCGTCCATGAGTTCCACATTGTCTTCAGATGCCTCCAGCCGCAACCGCCCCGCGATCTGGCGTGGTGTACGAGAAGCCTTCAGATCCGCTCGCACCCGTGCGGCCAACACCGGATCGCATCGATCGCACGCGACTGCGGACGTGTCCTCGCGGCAGTGGCCCGCTTTTCTGCGGCCACCACCCGATACCCCGCCGCGGTAGAGTTACGGCGGACCTCTCGTGAGATCACCGACTTGCAGCGGCCGACATGCGCCGCGATCGCGGTCACCGACCAACCCGCCTTGATCCCGGTAGCGATCTCAGTCCGATCCTCCACCGTCAACATCCTGCGTCCCACCACAGCCCCTGTCCACCAACGCCTCTCGGCTACCGTTGCTTCGAGGGTATGACACCGCCCCCCTTGCTCCCGCCGCGGTCAGAACGGTGGCGGATTACGAAGGTATTCCCGGTCCCGAGCACGGATCTCCCCGGTACGGAGTCGCTCGTACAGGGTGTCGATGGTGGCACGGGCTCGATGGTCGGGTGGTTTGGGTGGCACTGTGCGCAGGCCGCCGAACAGATCGGTGCCACGAAACGCGTTGCCCACGAACCAATGCCCGGATGGTGACTGGAAAATGGCGCGGCCGAGGGTGTCCTGGTAGTCACGCCAGGCGTTGAAGGTCTTCGCCCGGTGGTGGAGTCGGCACAACGGTTTGATGTTGTGCACAGTGGTGGTTCCACCGTGGTCGGGATGGCGATGATCATAGGGAGTGGTGTGGTCGAGATCGGCCGACCATGCCGGGTTGTTGCAGCCGGGGAAACAACACGACAGCTCGCCGGTGCGGATGAAGGCCTGCAACTTCTTCCCGGGCCGGTATTTCAGCCCGGCCAGTCCTTCGGCGGCACGCTCGGGGCTCAGCCCCACCTTTCGGGTGAATTCCGCGGCCGCGATCTCACGGATGGTGTCGGCGTCGACGACCCCGAACTTGTCGATGTAGCCGGGTTCGTCATCGGTGCCGTCGAGAGTGGATTGGTTGGCGACGACGTGGATCACCGCCGATGGAGCCGGGACAGCGGGTGCCGGGTCGGTGGTCGGGGGAGCTGCGGGGGCCGGCGCGTGGTCGGCACACGTGCAGCGACATGGCTCGGACGTTTCATCCGTCCCGGTTGCTGCGCTGTCCGTGGCGGCGGGCAGATCGGACTCGGGCAGATCGGACTCGGGCAGATCGGACTCGGGCAGATCGGACTCGGGTGGATCAGCGTCGGGCGCAACGGACTCGGGTACGTCGGCGTCGAGCATATCGGCATCAGCCGGATCGACCTCGGGTACGTCGGCTTCTGCCAGGTCGGCGCACCGAGCGGCGATGCAATCGTCACATCGGCACTCGAGGTGGTCGGCGCCATTGCCGAGCGCCACCAACGCGTCGGCTCGGCGCTGTCGGAGGGTGCGCGGGTCTGCCTTGTGTACGGCTGCGGCCATCGCGTCGAGTCGGGCGTTGACGGTCGCGCCGTCGGCCGTGGGCAGGTTCGCGGTCAGTTTCGCCTGCCCGGGCGCGAAGCGGTCGGGTCGGATGGTGACGCCGCGATCGTCCTGGGCGCGCTCGCGCCGGCGCTTCATCGCCTCTTTGTCGGTCTTCGCGACGATCGCGTCCACCATCGCGGTGAACCGTGACGTCGACATGTGATCGCGGCGGTAGATCGCCTCGGACAGCCGAAGGTCGATGTCGGGCAACGCATCGGAACTGCAGAGCTCGGTGCGGCGTACCGCAATCTCGAAGCGGCGCAGATCGATACGTCCGGCGGCGAGCATCGCCGCGGTATGTGGCAAGCGGTACCGCATGGCATGCCCGGTCATGATCAGGGCACGCGCCTGTGTCGGCGGGATCGATAACACGGCGCCGACCTCGACCACCGCACGCTCGAGTCCGTCGAGCCCGTACTCGGCCCGTGGATCTCCACCCGACGCGGCGATCTCGGCGTTCCTCGCGAAATCCTCCGGGGTGGACTGCTGCTCGCCGAGAGCCTCGGCAAGCTCACAGCCGTAGTCCTCCTCGTGTTCGTCGTGGATCAACGACGCCGCCTGTGCCATGCGGAACTGGCCGGCTGCGACCGTCGCTGCGGAATGCGCCATGATCTCCACCAGATCGGTTCGCAACAGCTTCTCATCGGAGCGCAACTGTGCGGTCACCGTCTGCGGCACCTCGTCGGCATCGGTCTCCGACGCATACCACGACTCGACGACGTCGCAAGGGACGTCGGCCGAGGGTGCGGCGGGCATGCGCGAGGTCATGAAAGGAACATACATTCGGGGTCTGACAAAATGCGTCGGCGCAGGTCACTGCGGTTGGGCGACTGTGCCATCACGTTCGCGACGATCTCGATTCGATCATCGATGAGGTGAACACCAATGCCAAAAGGCCGGCAGCCGGTGTCGCCACGACGCCCACCGCGAACCATCGACTGCCGAGTGGGTTCACCCGGACTCCCGGGCGTCTGCCATATCATGCGGAGAGCATTGCGTCGGATGGGAAGTTGCGGCACGCTCGACCTCGGGGTACAGAAGCATGTGGCATTGGAGGCCGATGATCATGCCCATTGCCGAACTGCTGCGACTCGGGACCGTTCGTCCGATCGTCGGCTGGGGTGATCCGGTGTTGCACCGTACTGCCCGCCCGGTCACCGATTTCGGACCGGAGTTGCAGACCTTGCTCGCCGACATGTTCGCCACCAACACCGCCGCATCCGGTGCGGGTTTGGCAGCGGCCCAGATCGGAGTGGATCTCGCCGTCTTCATCTACGACTGCGGTGACGACACCGGCGCGCGGCGCACCGGTGTCGTGTGCAATCCGCAGCTCGAACTTCCCGAGGGACGTGACCGGCGGCTCGTCGACTACGACGAGGGCTGCCTGTCGTTTGCGGGCGCGTACGCGACGTTGTCGCGTCCGTCGGTCGCCACCTGCCGGGGACAGGACCAGTACGGGGAGCCGCTGACCGTCACCGCCGGTGGCCTTCTCGGCCGATGCCTGCAGCACGAGACCGATCACATCAACGGGATGGTGTTCGGCGACCGGCTCACCGCCCGGGGCCGCAAGAGTCTGCGCCGGATGCGTGACGAGGTGGCCGAGCGTTACCCCGATGACTGGCCGGTGTCACCGAAGGTCTGAACTACGTTGTCCAGCAATAGAAAATTGGTCCGGGTCAGGTGGGTGGCGGGACGATCGTGACTCGACGCGGCGGCGGCAGGATGGTGATGCCCGCAGCGCGGGCAGCGGTCAAGAAAGGTATCGGGGTGGTGTCGGCGGGCCAGCTTTTCGGCCCGGCGTCGTCGAACACCGCCAGCGCGTTCGCCTGGGCGACGGTGGTGAATCGGGATTGGTAGAGCAGGCCATCGCTGACAGCGTCGAACGCTTCGGCCCACGCCCGGGTGACGGTGTACGGGGTGATGGTGTGAATCTCACGGGTGATACCGAAGTCAGCAGCGTGCCGGTCACAAAGGTCGGCCAGGAGACACGCGGTCGGCAGACGTAGTCGGGAAACCGAGCGTTGCGCGGCGAAGTCGACGTCTGCGCCGCCGAGTGTGTGCAGTGTCGAGCCGAGGGTTTCGCGAACGGCGGTCTCGGTGTCTGTGGCGAGGTAGCAGGTTCCGCGGGGCGGGTCCAGATCGAACCGGCCTGCACCGCCGGCCGAGAAATACCAGGCGCCCAGCGCGGTGCGATGCGCCCGGTACAAGCCGACGCCAGCGGCAAAGCTCGTAGTGGGGAAGGTCGACAGGTCATGGCCATCTGGGCCCCGGAGCGCAACAGCGTCGCGGCCGGTCATACTGCCCAGCGTGCCGCGTCGGCGCGTGCGGCGTCGACAACTGCAGCGAGGCGTTCCGTGCTGTCGGTGGCGAGGTGGTGGATCACGGTGTCGCCGTCGAGATCCGGGTTGGGGGCGCACATCCACAGGGCCGCGGTCCACGCGTTGGCGTGTTCGCGCAGGATTTGCCACACCTGCACCATTCGGCGGTCGACCGCTCCTTGTTCGGTGAACTGCCACGTCGGGTACACCCATGTACCGGATTCGAGCTGGCAGGCGATGAGTGTTCGGTGCTTGACGCGTTTGGCGATCGCTTGCTTGCTCACGCCGAGCCAGCCGGTGAGTCCGGCGGTGTCGTAGAACGGGCCAACGAGCTGATCGTGTACGCCGAGTGCCGGCAGTGCTGCGACCATCGCCGACGCGAGCCGGTTGGTGTCGGCGTACAGGGACGCATCGACCCCGGCTTCTTCCGCCGCGGAGAAGCGCTCGTCCAGCAGATGACTCAACTCGTCGAGCAATTCCTGCTTGCGATCCATGAGATCAGACACAACACACTCCTTGGTCAACCCAGACAACCCGTACTCCGAGTCTGACACTCGGCAGTCCTGCGGTCAACCGAGACAACCCTCGCAGCGAGGCATCGTCGGATCGCGATTCACCGCCCACCACTCGCCCGGTATCGAACGTGCGTTCTATACTTGGTCAGTGGGCTGGAATCAGGGACCACCGACCTGGTCGGAGATGGAGCGGGTGCTGTCGGGCCGCTCGCGCAAGGACGGGCGGCCCGGCGAGTTCTTCGGTCCCGGGGACGGCGGCGACTCGCCGGCGTGGTCGCGCAAACGGGGCCCGTACGTGGCACCCGACATCGAGCCGGAACCGTCTCACGTGCCCTACGCCGAACTGCACGCCCACAGCTCCTACAGCTTTCTCGACGGGGCGTCGATGCCCGAGGAGATGGTCGCCGAGGCGCAGCGGCTGGACTTGAAGGCGCTGTCGATCACCGACCACGACGGCTTCTACGGGGTGGTCCGATTTGCCGAGGCCGCAAGGGAATTCGGAATGCCGACGGTCTTCGGGGCCGAGTTGTCCTTGCAGCCTGACGTCGCCCGGACCGGGGTCAACGACCCGCCCGGAGATCATCTGCTGGTGCTGGCCCGCGACAGCGAGGGATATCGCCGGCTGTCCCGGGTGATCGCCGACGCACACATGTCCGGAGGCGAGAAGGGGCTGCTGCGGTACGACCCCGACCGCCTCGCCGATCACGACGGGCACTGGCTGATCCTCACCGGATGCCGCAAAGGGGCGGTGCGCCGAGCCCTCGACCGGGCCGGATCGCCCGCGGCGGAGAAGGCACTCGGGGATCTCGTCGAACGGTATGGCCGGGACGGGGTCGCCGTCGAACTCACCGCCCAGGGTCTGCCCGACGACGACGAACGCAACGCCGCGCTGGCCGGTATGGCCGCGCGATTCGGGCTGCCGACGGTCGCCACCACCGGTGCGCATTTCGCCGGCCCGCCGCGGCGGCGCCTCGCGATGGCGATGGCGGCCGTTCGTGCCCGCACCGACATCGAGACCATCGCCGGCTGGATGCCAGGTGTCGGCGGTGCACATCTGCGCAGCGGCGACGAGATGCGGCGCCTGCTGTCGGCGCATCCGGAGGCCATCGACAACGCGGTACACATCGCCGGCGACTGTGCCTTCGAATTGGGTTTGATCGCACCGCAATTGCCGCCGTTCGAGGTGCCCGACGGGTACACCGAGGCCACCTGGCTGCGGCATCTCACCATGACCCGGGCGCTGCGCCGTTATGGCACCCCGACGCAGCATCCGCAGGCCTACCGGCAGATCGAACACGAACTGGCGATCATCGAAACCCTCACCTTTCCGGGCTATTTCCTCGTGGTCGCCGACATCGTCGACTTCTGCAAACGCAACGACATCCTGTGCCAGGGCCGGGGGAGCGCGGCCAACTCGGCGGTCTGCTACGCCCTGGGTATCACCAACGTCGACCCGGTGGCCAACGAGCTGCTGTTCGAGCGGTTCCTCTCGCCCGCGCGCGACGGTCCGCCCGACATCGACGTCGACATCGAATCCGACCGCCGGGAAGAGGCCATCCAATACGTCTACCGCCGCTACGGCCGCGGCTACAGCGCGCAGGTGGCCAACGTGATCACCTACCGCCCCAAATCGTCGATCCGCGACATGGCGCGGGCACTCGGATATGCCACCGGCCAGCAGGATGCGTGGAGCAAGATGCCCGACCGGGCGCCCGACGACGTCCGGCAGCTCGCCGGTGAGATCGAGGGAATGCCAAGACATCTGGGAATCCACTCGGGCGGAATGGTGATCTGCGATCGGCCCATCGCCGATGTCTGCCCCACCGAGTGGGCGCGGATGGAGAACCGCAGTGTGCTGCAGTGGGACAAAGATGACTGCGCCGCAATAGGACTCGTGAAATTCGATCTGCTGGGGTTGGGGATGCTCTCGGCGTTGCACTACGCGATCGACCTGGTCGCCGAACACAAGGACATCCACGTCGACCTGGCCCGGCTCGATCTCACCGAGGCGGCCGTCTACGACATGCTCTGCCGCGCAGATTCGGTCGGCGTGTTCCAAGTGGAGTCGCGCGCCCAGATGGCCACGTTGCCCCGGCTCAAACCGCGCTGCTTCTACGACCTCGTCGTCGAGGTGGCGCTCATCCGCCCCGGTCCGATCCAGGGCGGATCGGTTCACCCCTACATCCGGCGGCGCAACGGAACCGAACCCGCCACCGTCGAACATCCGTCGATGCGGGGAGCCCTCGATCGGACGCTGGGGGTGCCCTTGTTCCAGGAGCAGCTCATGCAATTGGCGGTCGACGTCGCCGGATTCGACGCCGCCGAGGCCGATCAGCTGCGCCGCGCCATGGGCTCCAAACGGTCGCCGGAGAAGATGGAACGGTTGCGCCGGCGCTTCTACGAGGGAATGCGCACCACCCACGGCATCGCCGGCTCCGACGCCGACCACATCTACGAGAAGATGGCGGCATTCGCCAATTTCGGCTTCCCCGAAAGCCATTCGCAGAGCTTCGCGTCGCTGGTGTTCTACTCGTCGTGGTTCAAGCTGCACCATCCGGCGGCATTCTGCGCGGCACTGCTGCGCGCGCAGCCGATGGGGTTCTACTCGCCGCAGTCACTGGTCGCCGACGCCCGCCGGCACGGGGTGCGCGTACACCGGCCCGACATCAACCGATCGTCGGCCGAGGCGAATCTGGAGAACGCGGGACTCGAGGTACGCCTGGGACTGGCCGCGGTGCGCGGGATCGGAGACGACATCGCCGAGCGCATCGTCGCCGCCCGCGATACCGGCGGGGACTTCACGAGCATCACCGACCTGTCCCGGCGGGCGGAACTGTCGGCGCGCCAACTGGAAGGACTGGCCGGCGCAGGTGCCTTCGACCGCTTCGGATTGAGCCGCAGGCAGGCACTGTGGGAGGCCGGTGCGGCGTCGAGTGCGCGCGCCGATCACCTCGACCTCGAGTCGGCGGCGGCGACTCCGACCCTGCCCGGCCTGTCCGACGTCGAACTGTCCGCCACTGATGCGTGGGCGACGGGGATCACCCCGACGGCATACCCCACCCAGTACCTGCGTCCGCGGCTCGAAGCTCTCGGCGTCATCCCGGCCGTCGGGCTGCTCGCGGTGCCCGACGGGTCGCGGGTGCTTATCGGCGGGGCGGTGACGCATCGGCAGCGACCGGCCACCGCATCCGGGGTGACGTTCATCAACCTCGAGGACGAGACCGGGATGGTCAACGTCGTCTGCTCGGTCGGACTGTGGTCGAAGTACCGGGAACTGGCACAGTCGGCGACGGCGCTGCTGGTCCGCGGGCGGGTACAGAACGCCGAGGGGGCGGTCACCGTTGTCGCAGATCGATTGCAGCGCATGGACCTTCGGGTGGGCACCCGATCACGTGACTGGCAGTGAGCCGCGACGAGGCGTGACATGACCGAGGGGCAGGCGGGGCCATACGGCACAATCGTCGCTGATGCCTCCGCTGCGGCGGGACGTGACCGATGAGGGGATGGGAATGCCACAACAGGTGGTGGTGACGGTCAAACCGAACAGTCGAAAGGGGCCGCTCGTGCAGACCGGGCCGGACGGTTCCGTCACGATCTTCGTCCGGGAGCCGGCCACCGAGGGCCGGGCGAACAAGGCGGTGGCCGAACTCCTCGCCACTCATCTGGGTGTCCCGAAGTCGAGGGTCAACCTGATCGGGGGAGCGACGTCGCGGACGAAACGGTTCCGCGTCTCCTGAACCTGAGCCGACGCAGACCCTCAGACCGCACCCTCGAAGCCCTGCTGTCGCCACGCCTCGTACACGGCGATGCTCGCCGCGTTCGCGAGGTTGTGTGAGCGCCGGCCCGCCAGCATCGGAATCCGGATACGGTCGGTGATCTCCGGTTCGGCGAGTACCTCGTCGGGCAGGCCGGTGGGCTCGGGACCGAACAACAAGACGTCGCCCGGCGCATACTCCACATCGGTGTGGTAGCGCTCGGCGTGGGCGGTGAAGGCGAACACCCGCTCCGGCTTGAGCGTCGTCCAGGCGGTCACCAGATTGGGATGCACTGTCACCGTGGCCATCTCGTGATAGTCCAGTCCGGCCCGCTTCACCTGCGCGTCGGACATGGAGAAGCCGAGTGGTTCGATCAGGTGCAGTTCACAGCCGGTGTTGGCGGCCAGCCGGATCGCGTTGCCGGTGTTGGGCGGGATACACGGCTGGTAGAACATGATCCGGAACATGGCAGCCATTGTGCACCCGTCGACTCGTCACAGATCGTCGAGCCGCGTATTGGCCCCGCACAGCACGATGCACAGCGTCGAATCCGGTTGTGCCCGTACCGCTCCGGTGGTCACCGCGGCGACGGCGGTGGCCGTGCCGTGCTCGATGACGATGCGGAAGCGATCCCATATCAGCGCGCGGGCGGCAATGATGTCGGCGTCGTCGACGACAACCGATTCGATGGCGGCAGAATCGACGGCGCGACCGGTGATGGTCGCCCAGCAGATGTCGCCGATGCGGGTGGCGCCCAACGAGTCGGCGGCGACACTGTCGAGGTCCACCGCGACCGGCCGGCCGGCGATCTGCGCCTGATGCAGGCACGACGCGCCGACGGGTTCGGCACCCACGAGCCGGTCACCGGGGCGCAGTGTCGCGGCGAGGCCGCCGAGCAACCCGCCTCCGCCGACGCAGACAACGGTGGTGAGGGCGCCTTCGACATCCTCGATCAGTTCCAGGCCGATGGTGCCCGCACCGGCCACCACGGCCGGCAGGTCGTAGGCATGTAGTAGCAGCGCACCGGTGTCGGCGGCCATCTGTGCAGCAGCATCGGCCGCATCCTGATAGCGCGTGCCGACGAGGTGCACCGTCGCGCCCAGGGCGCGCAGCGCCGACACCTTCACCGGCGGGGCGTTCTCGGGCACCACCACGGTGCTGGAGGTGCCCACGATCCGGGCCGCCCATGCGGCACCGAGGGCGGCGTTACCGCCGGATGCGACGAGCACACCGGCATCGGTGAGCTCTCCGCGGTCGGCGGCGCCGAGGACCGCGTTGAGACTTCCGCGCGTCTTGAAACAGCCACTGATCTGGGTGAATTCGAGTTTGAACACCACCGGCACCGGGCCGGCCGGGGTGTCCAGGGCTGCGCGCAGCACCGGGGTCCGGCGCAGCCGGCCCGAGATCCGATCGCGGGCCGCGATCACGTCGGCGGTGGTGATCGGATTCGCTGCGGATACCGGCATGGCCGGGAGATTACCGCGGCGACGCAGCTCCGCAATGGGCCAGCCGAGCCGGAACGGAACAGCGAGGATGGAACAATGGTCGTCGTGAGCGCGATACGACTCGACGGCAAGACCACCCGCGACGAGATCTTCACCGATCTCGCGGCGCGAGTGGAGAAACTACGGACCGCCGGTATCACCCCGGGGCTCGGCACCATCCTGGTCGGTGACGACCCCGGTTCGCAGTCCTACGTCAAGGGCAAGCACGCCGACTGCGCACGCATCGGCATCGCCTCGATCCGCCGGGATCTGCCCGCCGACGTGACGGCACAGGAGCTCGACGCCACGATCGACGAACTCAACGCCGACCCGGCCTGCACCGGCTACATCGTGCAGCTCCCGCTGCCGGGCCACCTCGACGAGAACGCCGCGCTCGAACGCGTCGATCCGGCCAAGGACGCCGACGGTCTGCACCCGATCAACCTCGGCCGGCTCGTCCTGGGCGAGGAGTCGACGCTGCCCTGCACCCCGCGCGGGGTCGTCCACCTGTTGCGGCGCTATGACATCCCGATCGCCGGCGCACGCGTGACGGTCATCGGGCGCGGCGTCACCATCGGCCGTCCGATCGGCTTGTTGCTGACCCGGCGCAGCGAGAACGCAACGGTGACCCTCTGCCACACGGGCACGCGCGACCTCGCCGCCGAGGTCGCCCGCGCCGACATCGTCATCGCCGCGGCCGGCGTACCGCATCTGGTGACCGCGGAGATGGTGAAGCCCGGAGCCGCGGTCATCGACGTCGGTGTCAGTCGAACAGCGGACGGCCTGCGTGGCGACGTCGCCCCCGACGTCTGGGAGGTCGCGGGGCATGTCTCACCCAATCCCGGCGGTGTGGGGCCGCTCACCCGGGCCTTCCTGCTGGCCAATGTGGTGGAGCGAGCCGAGGCGCAGGCGGCCGAGAGCCCGGGTCGATGACCGAGGGCGCTCCCGAGCGGGTGGAGCAGTTGCGCCGTGCCCGGCGGGTTCGCGCCTATCTGGTGCAGGTTCCCTACCTGCTGGTTCTGCTCGGAGCCGTCGCCGCTGCCGTCCTGGTGCTCTACGACCGGTGGCGACGCGGGGCCTTCGTCTTCGGTTCGACCCTGTTGTTCGGTGCGGTCCTGCGGGCCCTGATCCCGACCTCGCGAGCGGGCCTGTTGCAGGTCAGAGGCAGGTTCTTCGACGTGGCGGCGATGGCGTCGGTCGGGGCGCTCATCCTCTGGCTGGCAACGTCGATCGACCCGTTGGGCACGGATTGATTACACCCCTTGGCCACGGATTGATTACACTGGTGACCTCAGCGTGACATTCGGGGCAGTTGTGTGTCGCGTGGACTCCGCCGATGAGTGCGGACGCCAGCAACATGAGTGGGGTTGTCATCAGTTCGACGTTCGAGATCAACGATCAGGGCACATCCGGCGACGAGACGTCGCTGGGTGTTTCCGTGGGCGACGGGATGATCCACTACGTACTGCTGACCAGCGACGAGACCGGCCGCACTGCACTTGAATCGCGCGTGTTCGACGTCGACCCCACCGACGGACTCGATCCGGTCGGGCGCGTGAACGCAGGCATCGATCTGATGCTCGACGCCGCGCGTGCAGCGGATCTGCGCGTCGGTCCGATCGGTGTCGCCGCCCGTACCGCGACCCAGCGTCGGCGCCTGGGTTCGGGCGGCTCCGGCACGCGTCGTCAGATCCAATTGAGCTCCGACGAAGAAGCGGTTGCCGAGTTCCTCACCCGGACCGGACAGATCGACCGGTTCTCCTCGGTCGTGGTCGCCGATTGCGGCGATACCGGCATCTCGTTCTACACCCTCGACCCATCGGCCGGCCGGATCGGCACCATCGAACGGTCGACGGTGTTCAGCGGTCGGCAGATCGACGAGACGCTCGCCGACCACGTTGCCGCCGAATCGGACGAGGCAGACCGTGGCACCCGGACAAGGCGACAGCGGGCCGCGCTGGTCAGTGCTTGCCGTACCGCCAAGGAAGAAGTCGCCGAATCGGCGCCGTCGACCGCCCTCGCCGGGGTTTCGCTGACCGCTGCCGCCGTCGAGAAGGCTGCTGCGCCGCTGGTCGAGGGAGCGGGCGAGGCGTTGGCGCGGTTTGTCGACGATGCTCGATCGCACGGTCTCACCCCGGACGCGGTGGTGTTGGTCGGCGGTGTGGCCAACCTGTCGATCGCGCGTCAGATCGCCGACCATGCCGATCTCGAGGTGCTCACGCCGGCGACGCCGGAGCTGGCAGCGGCGACCGGCGCAGCCATGCTCGCGCGCAATTCCGGCGCCGCACGGCTCACCCTGATCGGTGGACGCCGGGTGCGGAGCTTGTCGGCAGTGCCGGTGGCCGTCGTGGCCGGGATCATCGGCGCCGTTGCGATGGCCGCGGTGGCCGTCGGTGCCACGTTGACCACCGGTCCCGCGGCTCCGCCGTCGACGATGCACACTGCCGACGCCCAGGCGCTCGCGACGACAAGTGACTCCTTCGGAACGTCCACGTCGACCCGCGCGCCGACGCGGGGCCCGCGGTCGTCGGCCCCGCAGCCGACCACCCCTCTGACCGGGCATGAGCAATTCCCGGGCTGGGCGACAACGGAATTGCCGTTGACCACCCCGACGAGCACGTTGACGCTCGTGCCCAACACCACGACGCCGCCGACCACACCGTCGGGCGAGGTGCCGTCCGGGCCGAGCCTGTCGCCGTTCCCGACCCTGCCCATCCCGCCCGGACTGATTCCGCCGGAACTGATCCCGAGCGTCCCGACGACGCCGACGTCGCCATCGACGACCCCGACTGGGGACACTCCGAATGTCATTCCGTCACAGCCGAGTTCGCGGCAAACGGAAGTTCCACCGCAGAGTGCGACCGAGCAGGCCCCAGCGGTGACGACCACCACGACGCCGGCCGGCTGATCCCCGCGCCCGGTGGCCCGCCCGGACCTGTGCTCGCGGACGGGTCAGCGGCGCGCGAGGTCCACGGTGCGTTTGAGGAGATCGGCGATCGCGTCGAACTCCGTGAGGAACCCGTCATGGCCCTTGTCGGACCGAAGCACCTGCAGGCCGTCCACGCAGTTGCCGAGCCCTTCGGCGATCTCGGCCTGTAACCGCAACGGATACAACCGATCCGAGTCGATGCCCGCGACCACGGTGGGAACCGTGCACGAGTCGAGCGCGGCGGCGATACCGCCGCGATTGCGTCCCACGTCGTGATTGTT
The DNA here is from genome assembly GCF_049847065.1 of Gordonia sp. DT219. Taxonomy (NCBI): domain Bacteria; kingdom Bacillati; phylum Actinomycetota; class Actinomycetes; order Mycobacteriales; family Gordoniaceae; genus Gordonia; species Gordonia sp. DT219. The sequence goes on from NZ_JBNCNR010000008.1 coordinate 135,119, forward strand.
CAGCACGTCGGTGAGCACCACATAGCTGCCCGGATCGAACCGCCCGATGATCTTGTCGGCCTGGTGTTCGAGATAGCTTTGCACCGCGTACCGCCCGCCGTGTAGCGGATCCTCGTGGCCCTGAGGGTAATTGGCAAAACGCTCGTCGAGTTCGCCCTCGAATCGGTAGGTCAGGTGCGCGATGCGCCGGGCGATTCCGAGTCCGACGATCGGGGACCGGCCGCTGCCGTGGTAGTCACCGCCCTGCCACTCGGGGTCGGCGGTGATGGCGGCGATCTGGGTGGTTTGCGTGCCGATCTGGTCGGCGGTGGCACGTGCCCCGACGGCGAGAACAAGCGCGCTGCGTACCCGGTCGGGATATTCGATCGCCCACTCGAGGGCGCGGGCGCCACCCATCGAACCGCCGAGGACCGCGCCGATGCTCTCGATGCCGAGGGCGTCGAGCAGCGCCGCCTCGGCGCGCACCTGATCGAGCACCGTGATGGCGGGGAATCGGGAACCCCACGGTCGCCCATCCGGATCGGGCGACGCCGGTCCCGTCGATCCCCGGCAGCCGCCGAGGACGTTGGCGCAGATGACACACCACTCGTCGGTGTCGATCGCGCCGCCCGGTCCGATCAGACCGTCCCACCAGCCCGGCGCGGGGTGTTCGTCGGTGGGCGGGCCGGTGACATACGAGTCACCGGTCAGTGCGTGCAGGGCGAGGATCACATTGTCCCGTGCGGGCGACAACGTCCCCCAGCGCTGAAACGCCAGGGTGACGTCGTCGATCCGTTCGCCGCACTCGAGCGCCAACGATCCCAGGCGCATTCGCACCATCTGCCCGTCGGGAACCTGCTCCCATTCGGGCTGATGCGCTGCGGACGCCTGGGGGTCGATGCTCACCGACACGGGATGTTGTGCTCCTGTCCTCGGTCTACTCGGCTGTCTCGGTGTACTCGGCTGGGTCTACTCGGCCGCCGCGAAGCCCTGGTCGAGGTCGGCGATGATGTCGTCGATGCCCTCGATCCCGACGGCGAGCCGGACCAAACCGGGGGTGACGCCTGCGGCGAGCTGCTCTTCGGGGGTCAGCTGGCTGTGGGTGGTGGACGCCGGGTGGATCACCAGCGAACGCACATCACCGATGTTGGCGACGTGGCTGTGCAAGGTCAACGCCTCCACGAACCGCTTGCCCGCGTCGACGCCACCGGTGATCTCGAATCCGATGATGGCGCCCTGACCCTTTGGTGCGAGCTCCTGGCCGCGCTGGTACCACGGCGAGGACTTCAGTCCGGCGTAGGTGACCGACTCGACCTGTGCGTGATCGCTGAGGTATTCGGCGACGCGCGCGGCGTTGGCGACATGCCGCTCGACGCGCAGGCTCAGCGTCTCGAGGCCCTGCGCGAGCAGGAAGGCATTGAACGGCGAGATCGACGCACCGGTGTCACGCAGCCACTGCACGCGCGCCTTCAGCGCATACGCCGGGGCGCCGAGATCGGCGAATACCGCGCCGTGGTAGCTCGGATCGGGCGTGGTGAATCCCGGGAACAGGTCCTTGCCGTCACGCTGTCCACGCCAGTCGAAGGTGCCGCCGTCGACGATGACCCCGCCGATCGCGGTCCCGTGGCCGCCGATGTACTTGGTCGCCGAGTGCACGACGACGTCGGCGCCGAGGGCCAGTGGGTTCAGCAGATACGGCGTGGCCACGGTGTTGTCGACGATCAGCGGCAGTCCGTTGCGGTGGGCGACCTCGGCGATACCCGGGATGTCGAGGATCTCGTTGTTCGGGTTGGAGATCGACTCGCCGTAGAACGCGCGGGTGTTGTCGCCGATCGCGGCCTGCCACGACTCGGGATCCTCGGGATCTTCGACGAAGGACACCTCGATGCCGAGTTTGGGCAGGGTGTAGTGGAACAGGTTGTAGGTGCCGCCGTACAGACGCGGGCTCGACACCACGTGTCCGCCGTTCTCGACGATGTTGAGGATCGAATACGTGGTGGCCGCCTGACCGGAGGCGACCAGCAGGGCCGCGACACCGCCCTCGAGCGCGGCGATGCGCTGTTCGACGGCATCCTGCGTCGGGTTCATGATCCGGGTGTAGATGTTGCCCGGTTCGGCGAGACCGAAGAGATCGGCGGCGTGCTGGGTGTCGTTGAAGGTGAACGACGTGGTCTGGTAGATGGGCAGTGCGCGTGCGTTCGTCGCGGCGTCGGGGGACTGCCCCACATGGACCTGCTTGGTCTCGAAGCTCCAGTTCTCGGTGGGATCCGGGGCGTCGGTGGGATCCGGGGAATCGGGGCCGTCGTTGGCTGCGTCAGACATGAAAAATAGATCACTTTCTACGGTCGGCAGGGTATGGAGACCCTGTTGGGGTCCGACCTTCGGACCCGCGCTTGCCGGGGACCCATACAGCGATCCCCAACCCGGTCATCACCCGGAGCACCCCACCGCGGTTGGAGGGTTGCCGATCAGCAAGCCGGGGCTTGACGCTGATGCTCATGACCTGGCGACAAGGATATAACACGGTCGTCGTTCGCTGAGAACCCTCCTGCTCAGGCTGGTTGGTGAATTGCGCAGATCGTTATCGGTGTTCTCCGGTCCCGGATTCGCCCGCGGTGTCCATCGAGCGGGGGAATGTGGGGGCGCCCTGGGTGATTGCCCGGTGCCGACCTGCTCCGCCTGCCTAAGCTGCGCAGATCAGCCCTCACCGAAGGACGTGGCAGCGATGGGACTCCGCACCTCGATCCGTGGCGTCTGTCTCGTGTGGGGAGCCGCCTCAATGGGCCTCGCGCTCACCGCCACGATGTTCTGGGGCCATGGGGTGGCGGCGGCGGACACGACATACGACTGCAGCGGCCCGGGCCGGGTGTTCATCGTCGGCGGGACATGGAACTCCGACGGCTCGTACCTCGTCGGTGTGCGACAGCGCTACACCGGCCTCGGCCCGGACAACCGTCCCGACGAGAACAACCCCAACCTCGGCAACCCCTACACCGTCGAGGCGGTGCCGTACGCCGCGACCATCTGGCCGCTGGGATCGGTGGGATACAACGCGAGCCAGACGCAGGGTGCGCAGAACCTCGAACAAGCCGTGGCCACCTATCAGCAGGAATGCGGCACCGACAAGAAGGTCGTCATCGCCGGCTACTCGCAGGGCGCCCGAGTCGCAGGCGACGCGCTGACCGACATCGGCCGGCATCGGCCGGTGACGCTTGCCGACGGGTCGACGTACGTCATCTCCACCACCGACGCCGGCGGCGCGACGACCGTCTCGGGCGAGCTCTACGCGGACCCGCGGATGTCGGCGACTCTCTGGGGACAGGGAATCGAACTGACACTGGTCGGGGCCATTCCGGGGATGACGATGTCGGGGCCACGCGATGGCACCGACTACGGCGGCGTACCCGTCACCACCTACTGCATCGAGGGCGACCCGATCTGCGACCTGCCCGATCCGCTCCATGACCCGATCGGCGACGTCGACGCCTTCTTCGGCTACTGGATCAAGCACGGCCAGTACCCATTCCACATGTACCAATTCCCCGGCACCGGTCAGACGTGGACCGTCAACGGTGCAGCGGAGACGATGACCTGCACCACCGACGGCGCGGTGCGGACATGCACGATCGCCTCGCCCTCGTCGATGGCGATCATCGTGGCGAACGCACTGACCGCAGTCGGCTACACCGGGACCGTTCCGGACCTCATGCGTTACCGCCTGCGCCTGCCCGACATCATCGGCATCACCCTCGCCGACTTTCAACCACCCATCCGCTGGGCCATGGGATGGCTACCGCCGTTACCCCAACTCGGCTACGGCGCATACCTGCCGGATCTGTTCGTCCTCCAGGACATCGCCAACGGTGTGCTCAACTCCGACGCCGACCTGTTCGACCACGGAGTCACCGCGTTGGCGGCCAGCGCCAAGAGCATCGTCTTGTTGCCGAGGAACTTCGCCACGTACTGGGCCGAGCGGGTCGTCGACGGGGTGCAGACAGTGCCGAGCGCAACGACGGCGGTGACAGGGGCCGGTGTCCCGGTGGTGACACGGGCCGAAAGCCCCGACACCGCACCGCCGGCGACCACCACAGCCGCTCCCACCACCACCGCGGCTCCCACTACCACCGCGGCTCCCACCACCGCGGCTCCCACCACCGCGGCTCCCACCACGGCCGCTCCCACCACGGCCGCTCCCACCGCGGCGGCTCCCACCGCCGCGGCTCCCACCACCGCCACCGGCACGGCATCCTCCACCGAGCGTGCCGTACCGACCGTGCCGTGACGATCGTTTCGCGCGGTCGACGGGGCCTGTGAACGAACTCACCGACCGCCCCGGGAATGCTCGCGTGCGCCGTGGTGGTTGCGACTCCTGTGTCCACACCAGCGAATCCCGAGGCGGCAGTTCCCGCCGACGAGCCGGCCACTGCGCACCCGACGACCGACGTCGCTGCGCGTGAAGCCGGGGAGTCGTTGCCGGACAACGGTTCTGCGCGTGTGCGGACGGTCCGCTGGGCGATCCTCGCGATGGCGCTCGGTGGCTTCGGGATCGGCACCACCGAGTTCGTCTCGATGGGTCTGCTCCCCAACATCGCCGGCGCACTCGATGTCACCGAACCCACCGCCGGTTCGGTCATCTCCGCGTATGCGCTCGGCGTTGTCGTCGGCGCACCGCTCATCGCGGCCCTCACCGCCCGGATGTCGCGCCGCACCCTGCTGATCGGACTGATGGTCGCGTTCACCGTCGGCAACGCGGCCACGGTCCTCGCACCCACCTTCGGTCTGCTGATCGCGGCCCGCTTCATCGCCGGCCTACCGCATGGCGCCTACTTCGGGGTGGCGGCATTGGTCGCCGCCCACCTTGCCGGACCACGACGCCGCGCGAAGGCGGTCGGGCAGGTGATGCTCGGGCTCGCCGTCGCCAACGTCGCGGGCGTCCCGATGGCGGCGTGGCTGGGTGAGCATTTCGGTTGGCGCAGCGCATTTCTTGTCGTCGTGGTCGTCGGTGCGCTCACCATCGCCGCACTCGCGCGCAGCCTTCCCACATTGCAGGACATGCCTGCGACCAACCCGATGACCGAACTCGGTGCGCTGCGCCGGCCGCAGGTCTGGTTCACCCTGCTCATCGGCACCGTCGGCTTCGGCGGAATGTTCGCCTTCTACACCTACCTGAACACGACGCTGACATCGCTGGCCGGACTGCCGGTCGGCTTGGTGCCGGTGGCCCTCATGCTTTTCGGGCTCGGGATGGTCGTCGGCAACATCGTCGGCGGCATGGCTGCCGACCGCAGCGTGTCGGTATCGATCCTGGTGGGACTGCTCTGCCTCGCGGCGGTGCTGCTGCTCTTCGCGCTGTTCGTGCAGTTCATCTGGATCGCGCTCGCGCTGACGTTCCTCATCGGGGTCGGCGGCACGTCGATGATCCCGGCCCTGCAGACCCGGCTCATGGACGTCGCCGACGACGCCCAGACGCTGGCTGCCGCGCTGAACCATTCGGCCCTCAACATCGCCAACGCCGCCGGCGCATGGCTCGGCGGCGTGGTGATCGCGGCGGGTTACGGCTATCGGGCGCCGTCGGCGCTCGGTGCGGTGCTCGCGATGGCGGGCGTCGCCGTCCTCATCGTCGCCCTGTGGACGCAGCGACGGACACGACGACCGGCCGGTCAGCCGACGTCGGGCGGAGTGGCGACCGTCTTGGACATATAGAGCTGCTCGCCGAGCCGGTCGAGCAACTCCAACTGCGTCTCGAGGTAGTCGATGTGGTGTTCCTCGTCCTTGAGGATCGCCTCGAAGATCTTTGCCGAGGTGACATCATTCTTGTCGCGGCACAAGGCAATTCCCGGCTTGAGTCGGTTGACGACCTCGATTTCGATGGCCAGGTCGGATTCGAACTGCTCGCGCAGCGTCTGACCGATGCGCAGCGGGAGGAGCTTCTGGTAGTTCGGGAGTCCTTCGAGGAACAGGATGCGATCGGTGAGGATCTCCGCGTGCTGCATCTCCTCGATGGACTCGGCACGGGTCTTGGACGCCAATTCGGTGAGACCCCAGTCGGCCTGCATCTTCGAGTGCAGGAAGTACTGGTTGATCGCGGTCAGCTCACTGGTGAGCTGCTCGTTGAGTAGGGCGATGACCTCGTCATCTCCGCGCATGCCGCAACTCCGTTCGGTCCGGAAGAAAAATGTCCACGAACCGTAGCACGACAAAACCCCCACGCGGCCCGATCGCATGGGGTGCGAGCAGGTCAGGCGGCGGTGGTGACCGCGGACTTTTCGCTCAGTATCTCCTGCAGCCGTTCGAGACAGGTTCCACAGCCTTCGCCTGCGCCGCAGCGATCGCCGATCGCGTCGACGGTCCGCGCGCCGTCGGCACAGTGCTCATGGACCTCGTGCTCGGTCACGCCCCGGCAGATACAAACGAACATGGATTCACCTCATCTAGCTGTTAGGTGAGGGTTACATAAATTCGACTCGAAGGCAAGCTTGCCTAACCTTCACCGTCCCGGCTTCCTCCGCGTGCGTGCCCTGTCGTGGCCGGTGCGTAGTCTGTTGACCCGTGACGACCACGATCACCACCGTCAATGTCAATGGCATCCGGGCGGCCACCAAGCAGCGCTCGGACGTCAATCCCGGGTTCCTGGCCTGGCTCGATACCTCCGGCGCCGACATCGTCGTGCTGCAGGAGATCCGCGCCGACGAGGAGCAGACACGGGCCGCCCTGCAGCCGGCCCTCGATGCGGGCTGGCGGTTGTCGATGAGCGAATCGGTCGTCAAGGGCCACGCCGGGGTCGGCATTCTGAGCAAGGCCGATCCCACGGCCGTGCGGGCGGGGTTCGGGAGCGCCGAATTCGATCCGACGGGACGCTACCTCGAAGCCGACTTCGACGATCCCGACCTCGGTGGGTTGACCGTGGCCAGCCTGTACCTGCCCAAGGGAGCAGCCGAGCCGACGGCGTCGTCGACGGAGAAGGACAGTGCCAAGTTCGAGGAGAAGAAGCGCTTCCTCGGCGAGTTCGGTGAGTACCTGACCACCGCGGCGCGTCGGCGCCGCTGCGTGGTGGTCGGCGGCGACTGGAACATCGCCCACTCCGAGGCCGACATCAAGAACTGGAAGGGCAACCTGCGCAACCCGGGATTTCTTGCCCACGAACGCGAATGGGTCGGTGCCCGACTGGATTCCGGCTGGACCGACGTGGTGCGCGACATGCACCCCGGCGTGGCCGGCCCGTACAGCTGGTGGTCGTGGCGCGGTAAGGCCTTCGACAACGATTCCGGGTGGCGCATCGACTATCAGCTCGCCAACCGGCCGGCGGCGCGGCGCGCGGTCAAGGGCTTCGTCGATCGCGCCGACACCTACGACCGCCGGTGGTCGGATCATGCGCCGGTCACCGTCGTCTATGAGTGAACGCCGGCCAGAGTGATCGCGGCACGGCCGGTGGAGAACTCCGCGGCAGAATACATTGGCGCGGTCTGCGAGAATCGACGTCATGAGTGACGTTTCCGGGGCACCCGTATCCGCGCCGCGCAAGCGTGTGCTGTCGGGGATCCAGCCGACCAGCGATTCCTTCCATCTCGGCAACTATCTCGGTGCCGTTCGCCAGTGGGTGGCGCTGCAGGAAGACTTCGACGCGTTCTACTTCATCCCCGACATGCATGCGCTCACCGCGGACTTCGATCCGGCGACCTTGGCGCAACGCACCCGGGTGTCGGTCGCACAGTTGCTGGCGGTCGGCGTCGACCCTGCACGAGCCACGGTCTATGTGCAGTCGCACATTCCCGAGATCGCCCAGCTGACCTGGATTCTGCAGTGCATCACCGGTTTCGGCGAGGCCAACCGGATGACGCAGTTCAAGGACAAGAGCGCCAAGCAGGGTGCCGACGCGGCCGGGGTGGGTCTGTTCACCTACCCGATCCTGATGGCCGCCGACATCCTGGCGTTCGACGTCGATCTCGTGCCGGTCGGGGAGGACCAGCGCCAGCATCTCGAACTCACCCGCGACCTCGCGCAGCGGTTCAACAAGCGCTTCGGTGCGGTGCTGCGGGTTCCGCAGCCGCACATCGTCAAGGAGTTCGCCAAGATCTACGATCTGCAGAATCCGACGGCGAAGATGAGCAAGTCCGCGGAGACCGACAAGGGGCTGATCGGTCTTCTCGACGAGCCCACGCGTTCGGCCAAGAAGATTCGGTCGGCGGTCACCGACACCGGCTCGCAGATCGGCTTCGATCCCGTCGAGAAGCCGGGTGTGAGCAATCTCCTGACGATCCAGTCCGCCCTCTCCGGGGTCGGTGTGGACGATCTCGTCGCGAAGTACGAAGGCAAGGGATACGGCGATCTCAAGGTCGACACCGCTGAGGTCCTGGCCGAATTCGTCACACCTCTTCGGGGTCGCGTCGCCGAATACCTCGATGACCCAACCGAACTCGACGCCATCCTGGCCGCGGGCGCGGTCCGGGCCCGGGAGATCGCATCCGCCACGCTGAAGTCGGTATACGACAAAGTCGGGTTCCTGGCACCTACGGTGGGTTCCTGAGGCTCCGCCCCGGGATGATGCCGGCCGGTGGGCGACCGACGCGAAGCGGTGCGCTTCGCCCGACCGGAAGGTGACGCGACATGGGTTCACTGATCGCGTGGATCAAGGGTCTCGTCGCGCGAGCGCAGGAGTGGTTCGCCGCCCTGCGGCAGCGATGGACGTGGCTCGATCATCTACTGCGCACCCAGGAGCGCTATACCCAGCGTCGGGGCAACCTGTATGCCGCCAGCATCAGCTTCAACGGGATCCTCGCGCTGGTGCCGATCGTGATGGTCGTCTTCGCCATCGCCGCCTTCGTCCTCGCCAGGCAGCCCGGCTGGATCGATCAGATCAAGGAGTCGGTCGTCAAGGAGCTGCCGGGTGAACTCGGTACCCAGGCCGAGACGTTGATCGACTCGGCCATCAACTCGCGCACCGCCGTCGGTGTGGTCGGTTTGCTGGGTGCCGCGTTCACCGGAATCGGCTGGATCTCGGGTGTGCGCGCCGGCATGACGGAGATGTTCGGGGGTCGCGTCAGCCGGAATGCGTTGGTGTCCAAGGCGACCGACCTGCTCACCTTCGCCCTGCTGGGCCTCGCTTTCGCCGTGACGATCGCGCTGACGACCCTGGCCGGCGGCGGTGGGGTCGTGGCCACCATCCTGCGCTGGGCCGGTGTCGAGCAGACCGCGTGGGCGCCGGTGGTGTTGCGTATCGTGGCCGTGCTGGTCTCGGTGGTCGCGAGCTGGGCGCTGTTCACCTTCATTCTCTCGCGACTTCCTCTGGTGCCGTTGCCTTTCCGGAACACGTTGAAGGCCGGGCTGATCACCGCGATCGCCTTCGAGATCGTCAAGTCCGTCGGCGGGATCTACCTGCGTTCGGTGCTGAGCAGCCCCGCCGGTATCGCCTTCGGGCCGATCCTCGGTGTCATGGTGTTCGCCTACCTCGCCTCCCGGATCATCCTGTACGCCACCGCATGGTGTGCCACCGATCCGGTCAACGCGCGGTTTCAGGTGGCCGACGAGGTCGAGCCGGCCGATCGCCGACCGGTGGTGCTTCGCCCGAGCGTCGAGGTCAACCCGTTGCCGCGGGTCGGCGCCATGGCCGGAGCCGCAGCCCTCGGCGCCGCGCTGGGGATGGTCCTGCGGCGCATTCGGGGCGACTGAGGCCCGCGCACGCTGCTCGGGCTAGCTGCGTCGGCGGCCGAGAAAGCGGGTCGCCACCGCCAGCAGGATGACGACGATCAGTGCGGCGACAAGGCCGATGAGGATCCGTTTCGACATGGTCGATCCGTGGTCGGAAGTGCTTGCCGCACGAGGTGACCCGGGCACGGTGGCCGGACCCGACGCGGGATCGGTTGGCCTCGACTCGGTTGTCGATTGCGACGTGGGCCGTCCGCTCACCAGGTCGCCGACCCGGATCGCGCTCGGTGCGTGGAACCCGTACTCCAGCAACGATTGTGCCTGGGTCCAATAGTTGTCGTCGGACGTCGACAACCCATACATCTGCACGATCAGCACGGTCCGGTTCCCCTGGCGGGCCGCCCCGACGAAGGTCTTCAAGGCGTCGTCGGTGTAACCGGTCTTACCGCCGAGCATTCCCGGGTAGCCGTTCAGCAGAAGCTGATCGGAGGTTTGCATGTCATAGCCGGGATGGTCGGGATCACCGGGGACGTCGCGGCGGGGCGGGTAGCCGGGGAAGTGGTAGGTGGGCTTGGCGATGATCTCGCGGAACGTCGGATTGCCCATCGCGGCACGGAAGATCAGGGCCAGATCGTACGGCGACGTCGACATGCCCGCGGCGTCCAGACCGGACGGCGTCGTCGCGCGGGTGTCGAGCGCGTGTAGCTGTGCGGCGGTGGCGTTCATCTTGGCAAGTGTGGCGGGCACGCCCCCCAGCTCACGGGCCAGGACATGGGCGCAGTCGTTGCCGGAGACCACCAGCAGCCCGGTCAGCATGTCGCGGAGGGTGTACCGGCCGCCGGGGCCCATGCCGCAGGCGTCGCCTTCCTGCCCCCAGTCCTCGGCGGTGGGTACGACGGCCCGATCGAGCGGGAGTCCGTTGTCGAGGACGGTGAGTGCGAGCAGGGTCTTGATCGTCGACGCCGGCCGGTACCGGCCGTGCGGATCCTTGGCGGCGATGACGGCGCCGGTGTCCATGTCGGCGACCAGCCAGGCCGCCGACGTCAGGCGATCGGGTACCGGACCGGCAGCGGGGTCGGTGATGACACCACACGCAGCCAGCTTCTCCCCGCCGACGGTCTGCGCGGGCACCGGTAACGCCGACGGCGTCGTCGATCCGGGGGCGACGACCTCGGAGGTGTCGACGGCCGGTGGCGGCACCAGTCGGTGCGGGCATCCGTCGGTGACCGGCGTGGCCGCCGCGGGTATCGCGACTGCGGCCCCGGGTGTCAGCATCAGGGCCACCGCGCACACGGCGGTCGCCATGGCGCCGATCCGTCGCCTCGTCCCTCGTGAGGTCCCCCAGGTCACCGCACGGAGGTTACCAGCGCGACTCGGACGGGTCGGACCCGGTGACGAGCGTGAACCATCGACGGATGAGGGCGCCCGCGAGCGGCACGGTGGTCGATTGGGCCGCCCGGGTGTCGGCCAGTACCGCGGACGGTCCGTCCGGGCCGAGCGCCTCGACGAGCTCGGCGCGGTACCCCGGGGCGTCGAGCCAGTCACGCAGCAGCGGACCGTCGACCTCGAGATGAAACTGCACGCCGTACGACATCCCATGCCGGAAGGCCTGATTCGGATACCTCGACGACGACGCCAGTCGGACGGCGCCGTCGGGGATGGCGAAGGTGTCGTAATGCCAGTGCATGGCCGGGAACCCGGTCTCCGGCGCCGCCGAGAACACCGGGTCGGCGCGGCCCTCGTCGGTGACGCTGATCGGTGCGACGCCGACCTCACCCTGTGCACCGGTGGTCACGTCCGCGCCGAGCGCACGTGCGAGCAGCTGTGACCCCAGACAGACACCCCAGACCGGGATGCCGGCGTCCAGGGCTCTGACGAGGAAGGCGATCTCGTCGTCGATCCATGGAAGGGTGGCGCCATCGTTGGCGCTCATCGGGCCGCCCATCACCAGGATCGCGGCGAACGCACGTGGATCCGCGGGCAGTTCGTCACACCACGCCCGGACGGTGTGGATGTCTGCGACGTCGGCGAGTCCGGCACCGTAGGCGCCCGATGATTCGCATTCGATGTGGCGCAGCTCGAGAACGTCGACAGTCATCGGGCAACCCTAGCGGCCCGGCCGATCCGGACCTCGGTGTCACCACGTGCAGACGGCCATCGCATGCTCGCCCTCGGCGGCGTCGTCGGCCACCGTCGTCGCACCGGCGGTGATCGTGCACCCGGCGACGTCTCCTGCGGAGATGAAGACGACCCGATGGACGCCTCGATCATCGTGCTGGCGGGTCGCCTTCTGGGGAGTCAGGGTCAGCGACCCGGTCCAGCGTCCGGAATGGGCGTCGTGGTCGGGGAGTGCGACGTCGAACTGATGTCGCGGCCGTCCAAACGCGTCGTACCAGAGCAGCTGTTCGTTGACCTGCTCATCGGAGGTGATCGTGATGGTCAGCGGGACTGCAGGATTCGGCGGGGTGTCGGCGGCAACGTTCGGTGATCCGATGCCGATCGCCATGACACCGACGGCCAGGAACGAAGCGATGACGAGCCGGTGGGGGTGGAGGTTCATACGGGGTTGGACGCGGCACGGCCGGAATCGGTTCCATCCGTGGGGAGATCCGCGGAGCAACGCATGAAGCAGCTCGGGCCCGCACCGCGTGCGGTGCGGGCCCGAGCCGGGGCTGCAGAGATGAGTTTTTGGTGAAAAGCCTAGCGCGAGAACATGAGTGCGCGCTTGACCTCTTGGATCGCCTGCGTGACCTTGATGCCGCGGGGGCAGGCATCGGTGCAGTTGAAGGTGGTGCGGCACCGCCACACGCCGTCGACGTCGTTGAGGATGTCGAGGCGTTCGACGGTGCCCTCATCACGGCTGTCGAAGATGAACCGGTGTGCGTTCACGATGGCCGCCGGGCCGAAGTAGCTGCCCTCGTTCCAGTACACCGGGCAACTGGTGGTGCAACATGCACACAGAATGCACTTGGTGGTGTCGTCGAAACGTGCGCGGTCGGTCTGCGACTGGATGCGTTCGCGGGTCGGCTCGTTGCCGGTGGTCATGAGGAACGGCTTCATCGCCCGGTAGGCGTCGAAGAACGGTTCCATGTCGACCACGAGATCCTTCTCCACCGGCAGGCCCTTGATGGGCTCGATGGTGATGGTGATCTCCTTGCCCTTGTCCGTGCTGCCCTTGTCCGTGCTGCCCTTGTCCCCGTCCTTTTTTGCCGGGAGCATGTCCTTCATCAGGATCTTGCACGCCAGCCGGTTGACGCCGTTGACCCGCATGGCATCCGAACCGCAGACGCCGTGCGCGCAGCTGCGCCGGAACGTCAAGGTGCCGTCGAGGTAGCCCTTGACGTAGAGCAGCAGGTTGAGCAGCCGGTCGGTGGGCAGGGCCGGGACCCGGAAGCTCTCGAAACCCTGCGCGTCGGGATTCTCCGGATTGAACCGGTAGATCTTCAACGTCACCATGGTCGCCTCGTCGGGGACCGGTGGCAATGGCGGGTCGTCGGAGGAGGGAGTCGGATTCTCCATGATCGCTGTCATCAGTACTTACGCTCCATCGGCTCGTAGCGGGTCTGGATGACGGGCTTCCAGCCCAGCTCGATATCGCTGAGCAGATTGTCACCCTTCTTGTAAGCCATCGTGTGCTTCATGAAGTTGACGTCGTCGCGGTTGGGATAGTCCTCACGGGCGTGGCCACCGCGCGATTCCTTGCGGTTCAGCGCACCGACCACCGTGACCTCGGCCATCTCCAGCAGGAAGCCGAGTTCGATGGCCTCGAGCAGGTCCGAGTTGAATCGCGTGCCCTTGTCGTGCACGCGGATGTGGGCGTATCGCTCTTTGAGTGCGCGGACATCGGTGAGCGCCTGCTTGAGGGTTTGCTCGGTGCGGAACACCGATGCGTTGGCGTCCATCGAGGCCTGCAACTCGGTGCGGATGTCGGCGACCCGTTCGTGTCCGTGTTCGGACAGGATCGTCTCCAGCCAGGCGTCGACCATTGCGGTCGGCTCCTCGGGCAGCGGGGTCAGCTCCGCGGCATTGGCGTAGTCGGCGGCGGCGATGCCGGCCCGCCGGCCGAACACGTTGATGTCGAGCAGCGAGTTGGTGCCGAGGCGGTTGGCCCCGTGGACCGAGACGCAGGCGCATTCGCCTGCGGCGTAGAGGCCGTGCACGACGTCGGTGCTGTTGCGCAGCACCTGGCCGTGGATGTTGGTGGGGATTCCACCCATCACGTAGTGACAGGTCGGGAAGACCGGCACCCACTCCTTCACCGGGTCCACACCGAGATAGGTGCGGGCGAACTCGGTGATGTCGGGCAGCTTTTCGTTGAGCACGTCCTCGCCGAGGTGGGTCACGTCGATGTAGACGTAGTCCTTGTTGGGGCCGGCGCCGCGGCCTTCGAGTACCTCGAGCACCATCGACCGCGCGACGATGTCGCGGGGGGCGAGGTCCTTGATGGTGGGGGCGTAACGCTCCATGAAGCGTTCGCCCTCGGAGTTGCGCAGGATGCCGCCCTCACCGCGGACCGCCTCGGAGATGAGGATGCCCAGACCGGCCAGGCCGGTCGGGTGGAACTGGTGGAACTCCATGTCCTCCAAGGGAAGTCCCTTGCGGAACACGATGCCCATGCCATCACCGGTGAGGGTGTGCGCGTTGGAGGTGGTCTTGTACATCCGGCCCGAGCCGCCGGTCGCGAACACGACCGACTTCGCGTGGAAGATGTGGATCTCGCCGGTGGCGAGCTCGTAGGCGACCACGCCGGTGGCGACGGGCTCGCCGTCCTCGTTCTCGCTCAGACACAGGTCGAGGGCATAGAACTCGTTGAAGAACTCGACGTCGTGTTTGACGCAGTTCTGGTAGAGCGTCTGCAGGATCATGTGACCGGTGCGGTCGGCGGCGTAACACGCGCGGCGGACCGGCGCCTTGCCGTGATCGCGGGTGTGTCCGCCGAAACGACGCTGGTCGATGCGACCCTCGGGCGTGCGGTTGAACGGCAGCCCCATCTTCTCCAGGTCTAGTACCGCGTCGATGGCCTCCTTGGCCATGATCTCCGCCGCATCCTGGTCGACGATGTAGTCGCCGCCCTTGACGGTGTCGAAGGTGTGCCACTCCCAGTTGTCCTCTTCGACGTTGGCCAGCGCGGCGCACATGCCGCCCTGCGCCGCGCCGGTGTGGCTGCGGGTGGGGTAGAGCTTGGTCAGGACCGCGGTGCGGGCTCGAGGGGCCGCTTCGAGTGCGGCGCGCATCCCGGCGCCGCCGGCACCGACGATCAGGACGTCGTAGCGGTGTTCCTGCATGTGGATTCGATCTCCTAGTCGACGCGGGCCGGGTCAGACGCTGTTGACGTCAAAAGTCAAGAGGGCGTAGGTGCCCAGGACCAGCACCAGGATCATCGACACGCCGAGCAGGACGTTCAGCCAGAAGCGTGTCGAGTCCTTGCGCGAGTAGTCGGCGATGACGGTGCGCATCCCGTTGCCGCCGTGCAGCTGGGCCAACCACAGCATCAGCAGGTCCCACACCTGCCAGAAGGGTTCCTTCCAGCGGGCGGCGACGAAGGACGCGTCGATCCGGTGCACGCCGTTGTCCCAGGCGAGCATGATGAACATGTGGCCGATGGTCAGGATGATGAGGGCCAGGCCGGAGAAGCGCATGAACAGCCAGGCGTACTTCTCGAAGTTGCCGCCCTTGCGAGCACGCGGGGTGCGCGGGTTGTCGAGGCTGGCGGGCCGGTCGTATTCGGTGCCCAGCGTCTTGGCGAGGTTGGGGGAGGATGCGGTCATCGGTGCTCTCTCCTAGAACGAGTTCTCGATCAGAATCTGCAGGAGCCGAACCGCTGCCGCCGCGAACACGATCACGAACAGCGAGAGGATCGTCCACAGCATCTGCCGCTGGTACTTGGCGCCCTTCGACCAGAAGTCGATGAGGATGACGCGCAGGCCGTTGAGCGCGTGGTAGAGCACGCAGGCCACGAGTGCGATCTCCATCAGCCCGATGATCGGCGTCTTGTAGGTCTCGATGACCTCCGAGTACTTGTTCGGATCGACCCGGATGACCGCGGTGTCGAGAACATGTACGAACAGGAAGAAGAAGATGGTGACACCGGTGATCCGGTGAAGCACCCACGACCACATGCCGGGGTCGCCTCGATAAAGAGATCGCTTGCGCACCGGGTCGGGTGCGGTTTCGGTCGGGGTGCTCATTGCGAGATTGGCCTCCAACATCGTCGATGGACGCGGTGGCCACCTGCTCGCAGCAGGCTCCACCATGGACCCATGCAACAGACTCTAAACCTATGCTGAGGGAGGTCGAAAACTGCCCGAACAGATTTGGGCCACAACTGATTCCGAGTTAGGTTTGCCTTACCAGTTCTGCCGGCGACGCGCACCGGCGCGTGTCCCGGCCCCGCACTGCTCACCAGGAGTCTGCCCTGTCTATCGAAATCGACTGGAATATGTTGCGCCACAATGCGAACGGAATGATCGACCGCGCCCATGTGCCGTATTCGCGGTTTCCGGTGGGCGCCGCCGGCCTCACCCATGAGGGTCGAGTCGTCGTCGGATGCAATGTGGAGAATGTCTCATACGGACTCGGAGTCTGCGCCGAGGTCTCGTTGGTGTCGGCATTGGTCGCCTCGGGTGGTTCGCGGCTGCGTGCGGTCAGTGTGTGCGACTCCCGGGGCGCGGTGTTGATGCCCTGCGGGCGGTGCAGGCAGGTGCTCTACGAGTTCGGTGGAGCCGAGCTGCTCGTCGATCACGCCGACGGACCCCGACGGTTGTCGGAATTGCTACCCGAGGCGTTCGGCCCCGACGATCTGACCGCAGGCGAACTCGACGGGCGTGCGCGGTGAGTGCAGATGTGCACGATCCCATCTCGGTGATCGCCACCAAACGCGACGGTGGAGTGCTCGGCGACGCCCAGATCGAGTGGGCGGTCGACGCCTACACCCGCGGCCGGATGGCGCCCGAGCAGATGTCGGCACTGTTGATGGCCATCGTGCTTCGGGGGATGGGCCGGCGCGAGATCGCCACCTGGACCCGGGCGATGGTCGACAGCGGTCGTCGCGCCGACTGGCGCGCTCTGCGTCGGGACGGGCGGCCGCTGGTCACCGTCGACAAGCATTCGACGGGCGGCGTCGGCGACAAGATCACCCTGCCGCTGGCGCCGCTGGTCGCCTCGTACGGCCTTGCGGTGCCCCAACTGTCGGGCCGTGGCCTCGGGCACACCGGCGGCACCCTGGACAAGTTGGAATCCATTCCGGGGTGGCGTGCGGAGCTCTCGGTGGACGAGATGACGGCGCAACTCGAGCGGGTCGGCGCGGTCGTGTGCGCCGCGAGTCCCGACCTGGCGCCGGCCGACCGGCTGCTCTACGCGCTGCGTGACATCACCGGCACCGTCGAGTCGATCCCGCTGATCGCCAGCTCGATCATGAGCAAGAAGATCGCCGAGGGCACCGGTGCCCTGGTGCTCGACGTCAAGGTCGGCTCGGGGGCGTTCCTGCCCGACCTCGGGGCGGCCCGCGAACTCGCCGCGACGATGGTCGATCTGGGCGAGCGGGCCGGGGTGGCGACCTCCGCGCTGCTGACGAATATGGACACCCCGTTGGGGCGCAGTGCGGGCAACGCCGTCGAGGTCGCGGAGTCGCTCGAGGTGCTCGCCGGCGACGGGCCGGACGACGTCGTCGAGCTGACGGTGGCGCTGGCCCGCGAAATGCTCGAGCTGGGCGGGGTGACCGGCGTCGACCCCGCCGAGAACCTGCGTAACGGACGCGCCATGGACTCGTGGCGCGCGATGGTCACTGCTCAGGGTGGCGACCCCGACGCGCCGCTTCCGCGGGCCGCGCACACCGACGTCGTCGTCGCCGAATCGTCGGGACGCCTCCGTCGAATGGATGCGCGCGCGGTGGGCGACGCCGCGTGGCGCCTGGGTGCCGGACGGTCGGTGCCGGGGGAGGCGGTGCAGGCGCAGGCCGGGGTCGTCTGGCATGCGGTGCCCGGTGACCTCATCGAGGCCGGCGCGACGCTGTTCACGTTGCACACCGAGACCCCTGAACGTTTCGCGCCGGCCCGGGCCGCGCTGAGTGGGGCGGTCGAGATCGGGGCGGACATAGGGGACGGTGAGCCGGGAGCGGGGACGTCCGGCGATGCGCGTCCGCTGGTGATCGAACGCGTTAGGTTCGGAGGATGACGTCGATGCAGCCGCGTTCCCCACTCGATCCCGCCGCCTTGGCCCTAGCGCCGAAGGTGCTGTTGCACGATCATCTCGACGGCGGACTGCGGCCGTCGACGGTGCTCGAGCTGGCTCGCGAGACCGGTTATGACGACCTGCCCGCCGACACGGCAGAGGCCCTGGCGATCTGGTTTCGGGAGGCCGCCGACAGCGGCTCGCTGGAGCGATATCTGGAGACCTTCGCCCACACTGTCGGCGTCATGCAGACCGTCGGCGCGCTCGAGCGGGTCGCCCGCGAATGCGTCGAGGATCTCGCCGCCGACGGAGTGGTCTACGCGGAGGTGCGGTACGCGCCCGAACAGCACCTCGAGGGCGGTCTGGGACTCGACGAGGTGGTCGAGGCGGTTCTGCGTGGATTCCGCCACGGTGAGCAGGTCGCCGCCGGTAACGGGCGCCCGATCACCGTGCGCTGCCTGGTGACCGCGATGCGCCACGCCGCCCGATCCCGGGAGATCGCCGAACTCGCGGTGCGCTACCGCGACCGCGGGGTCGCGGGATTCGACATCGCCGGCGCCGAGGCCGGGAACCCGCCGAGCCGGCATCTCGACGCCTTCGAATACATGCGCGCCAACTGTGCGCCCTTCACCATCCACGCCGGCGAGGCATTCGGCCTGCCGTCGATCCATGAGGCGATCGCCTTCTGCGGCACCGACCGGCTCGGCCACGGTGTGCGTGTCATCGACGACATCGTATTGGCCCCCGGTGCGCGGCCCGACGACGCCGCATTCCCGGGTGCCGAGCTGGGTTTGGTGGCAAATATTGTGCGCGACAAGCGAATTCCGCTGGAGTTGTGTCCGAGCTCGAACGTGCAGACCGGTGCGGTCGCCGCACTCGCCGAGCATCCGTTCAATGTCCTGGCGCGACTGCGTTTCCGGGTTACCGTCAACACCGACAACCGGCTGATGAGCGACACCACGATGAGCCGCGAATTCGCGAAGCTCGCCGAGCAATTCGGTTACGGCTGGGCCGACTTCGAGCGCTTCACCGTCAATGCGATGAAGTCGGCGTTCATCCACTTCGACGAGCGCCTGGCCTTCATCGACGATGTGATCAAGCCCGGCTACGCGGTGCTGATGCAGGGTTGAGTCGGCTGCCGGTGGGGAGCTATGACCGGTTCTTCTCGGGGGCGTAGGCACGCAGAAACGTCTCCGCCCCAGCGTGCACTGCCTGCCGGGCTCGCGCGTCGGAGATCGACTCGGTGCCGCCGACGGCAACCCGACGTCCCGATCTCCTCGGCGCGCTTGTTCTCCCCGCTGGTTTCGTCAGTCTGTTGCTGGCCGTCGGCGGTGTGGGTGCGCCCGGGTGGGCGGTCGTCGCCGCGGTCGTGGGCGTGGCGCTGCTGTGCGTGTGTGGGTCGCGCGCTGCGGATCGATGGCTCCGAGTATTGGATCTGCGGCTGCTGCGCATCACCGGATTCGGAGCCATTGCGGCGCCATCGTTTTCGAGCGTCTACCGGACCGTGCCCGCCGATCGGATTCCGTATGCGACGCCATCGCTGTTCGTCACCGTGCAGCTGTCTGCCGCAGTCGGCGCGGCCGTTGCGGCCACATTGATGACACATCTGGACGCGCCGGTTGCGGTCCGGGCCGGCTACTGCGTGGTGGTGGTGGTGCTGCTGGTCGCGACGTATATGGCGCGGCACCTACCCGGGCGGGTGTGAGGGCGTCAGCGCTTCTGGACGAGCCGGTCCTCGAATTCGTGCTCGAGCGCTCGCCACGCCTCGGCCTCGTTGTCGAACGGCGCGCTCGGCGCCATCCGCTTGGGGTCGGGATTGACCGCGTAATCGACGAACCAGCCCAGCGGGGTGGTCGAGCCGAGCGCCTCGGTGACAGCGTCGTCGTCGGCGTAATCGGCAGCGTCGGTGAACAACTCCACCGCGAGTTCGAGCTGATTGCGATCGATTCGACGTGGGCCGTCGGCAATGTCCTCGGCGAGTCCGGGCAGCACATAGACGTTGTCGTCGATGACATCGAACTCCAGCGAACCGTCGGTCGCCCCGACGCGCACCTCGTCGAAGGTCGAGACATTCGCGAGATCGTGGGAGTTGTCGTCGGCGAGGAACTTCGACAGCGTGCGCGCCGAGGCGAACACGAAGATCTTGCCATTGGCACCGAGGAACACCGGATCGTCGCCGAGATAGCAACGCAATGACAGGTACTCGCCGGTGCCGGTCACGATCCGGATCGGGTCGATGCCCACCGAGGCCCAGAAGTCGTCGTCGATCTCGTAGTCGAGGTCCTCATCGTCGTCGAGGTCCTCGTCGTCCGAGTCCTCGTCCTCGTCGTCGAGGTCTTCCTCGGCGTCGGCGTTCTCCTCGCCGAGCAGATCGAGGTCCTCGTCGGGTTCGTCCTCGTCCTCGGCCGAGGCGGCAGCCTCGAGTTCGGCCTCTGCGGTGTTGCGTGCGTCCTTGTCGACCTCGGGCGTGGCGATCACGCCATCGACGGCGTCGAGCACGTCGTCCCAGTGCTTGGCGATGAGCCGGCCGATGCGTACCCAGAGGTCGGTACCGTCGCGGCCCTCGAAGTTGCGGGTGCCGGTGGTGACCGCGCCGAGGATCGGGTTGCCGTTGAAGAACTTGGTGATGACCGTGAGTTCACACACCTCGCCGAGGATCCGCACGATCTCCAGTGCGTCCTCGAGTTCGGCGATGACCTCGGGAGTGGGATCCTCGGCGGCCAGTTCGGGCACCCCGACCAGATCGTAGGAGCGCCGGTCGTCGGGGACGAGTTCGTCGGCCTGGAGTTCTTTGACGGTCTCCCAGGCAGGATGCTCGGCGAGGTCGTTGTCGTCGTCGGTACGGATGAAGGCGACCAGCTCGGCGACACCGGGGAAGACGTAGAGATCCTCGTCGAGCCCGAGGAATGCCTCCCACTCGTCATCACCCTCACGCCAGCGGGGTGCCCACAGTGTGAAGCTGTTCCCGTCGGTGAGTCCGAGCTCGATGGGGACGATGTCTCCGGCCATGACGTCACAGCGTAGCGATCGTGACTGTGAACGCCGTACCGGCCCCACGACGGGCGGATGAATTCTCCGGTCGTGTGCTCATCGCGGCCGGTAGAAGCCTTGAAAACCTTGACCCGCATTTGTTGTCCGCAGCGGCGAGACCTGAACTGGATCCCCGGCTTCCACGAGTTGATCGTTTCCGACGTACATGGCGACGTGACCGTCCCAGACGGCCAGGTCCCCGGGCTGCAGGTCGGACTGCGACACCGGCGATCCCGCGGTGTCCTGCTCCTGCGCCAGCCGTGGGAGTTCGAGTCCGGCCTGCCGGTAGGCCCACTGGGTCAGTCCGCTGCAGTCGAACCCGCTCGGATCGGTTCCACCCCACACATAGGGCACGCCCTGTTGGCCCAGCGCCGCCCGGACCGCGGTCGCTGCGCGTTCGTTGGGGGCGTAGGCCACCGAGCCGTCCGGCAGGGTGATGGCCACCCCACCGTCGGCGGGCCGGCCATCCGGGGTGGCCCCGCGAGTGACCGGGGCGGGCGTCTCGTGGCGGACGAGGTCGGTCAGGGCCGTGGTGTCGGCCCGCAGCTCGGCGCGCGTGCGTTCGACCACGGCGACGCCCCGGCCGAGATGGTCGATGGCCACCGGCACCAACACCGCCAGACCGGCCGGCGTGCCGAGATCTGCGCCGAGGGCCCGAGCGGTGCGCTCGAAGGAATCGAGGAGCGCGGCGAGCCGATGCGCGGCATCGTTGACCCGCTGCGCCGCGGTCTGCGTCAGCGCCACGATGGTCTCGTCGTCATCGGTGATCGTGGTGGTCTGCCCGGCGGTGCGCCGCGCCGCGGCGAGCGCGGAATCGGCGGCGCGGCCCTGCCATTGGCCGCCGACCGTCGCAGCCGCGGCCAGCGCCTCATCGCGGGCCGCTCCCAGCTCGGGTGCCACCATGCCGATGGCGGTCACCGGATCGTCACTGGGCAGCACGCCGGTACCCAAGGCCGTCAACAGGATTCGCAACGGCGCGATCAGCAGATCGGCAGCGACCATCAGGCCCGCACCCCCGCCCCGGTGATCGCTGCGTTCCCCAACATCCGCGCCGAGGCGTCGTCGGTGCCGGCGTAGGACGTGGCAGCATCGGTGCCTTGGGCGGCCATGAGCGCATGGCGGTCGGCGACGGCCGACAGCCGGGCCCGGCGGTCATCGAGGACCCGGCCGAGCGCGGTGAGGAAGTCGGCACCGATGAGCCCGAACGTCAGGGCCAGCGGTGTGACGTCGGTGGTGGTGGCGTGTGCGCGGACCCGGCTCGCGGTGCGCGTCTCGTCGGCCGCGAAGGACGCGACCGCGGCGGGGATGACGGAGAGTTGTTCGGTCATGAAGGGTTGGACGCGGCGCGGGGCGCTCCGGTTCCATGCCGTCCGGTTCCATTCCGGCAGATCGGTGCCGGGACCGCTCATGCCGGCGCCGCACGCACGGGGCCGATCGGCGCGGCGCCCACTATGGTTTCCTCATGCACGTTCACGTCGTCGATCACCCGTTGGCCGCCGCACGACTGACCACGATGCGCGACAAGGACACCGACAACGCCGGCTTTCGGGCGGCGCTCTCGGATCTGACGCAGATGCTCGTCTACGAGGCGCTCGTCGGCGCGCCGAGCCAACAGGTGCGGGTGCAGACACCGCTGACCGCCTGCGTCGGTTCGCGACTCGCCACGCCGCCGCTGCTGGTGCCGGTACTGCGGGCCGGACTCGGGATGGTCGAGCAGGCGCATGCGATGGTCCCGGAGGCGCTCGTCGGATTCGTGGGGATTGCCCGGGACGAAACGACCGCCGAACCGGTGCCGTACCTGGAATCACTGCCCACCGATCTGGGCGGGCAGCCGGTGTTCGTTCTCGACCCGATGCTGGCCACTGGCGGTTCGATGCTGCACACCATCGAACTGCTCGTCGCTCGCAACGCCAGCGACATCACTGCGGTGTGCGTCGTGGCGGCGCCCGAAGGTGTTGGTGCCCTGGAGAACTCGGGTCACCCGGTGCGTCTGGTGGTGGCCGCGATCGACGAGGGGCTCGACGAGGCGGCCTACATCGTCCCCGGACTCGGCGATGCCGGGGACCGGCAGTTCGGCCCGCGCTGAGCAGACCGTGAACTCTGACCAGGAACCGTGAACTCTAGGCGGCGACCGCCGACCATCGGCCCGCGTGGCGCCGCACCGTCACCGGATGGTCGAAGCACATGCTGATGCTCTCCGAGGTCAGCGTCTGCTCGACCGGCCCGGATTCGACGACCTCGCCCTCGCGCAGCAGCATCGCATGGGTGGTGCTCGCCGGGAGATCCTCGAGGTGATGGGTGACGAGCACACTCGCGAGGCCCGGCACGTCGGTCCGTAGCCGGTCGATCGCCGAGAGCAGTTGTTCGCGCGCGGCGAGGTCCAGGCCGGTCGCGGGTTCGTCGAGCAGCAGCAGCGCCGGCCGCGGCATGAGTGCACGCGCGATCAGGGTGCGGCCACGTTCGCCCTGGCTCATCACCGGCCACATCGAGTCACGGCGCTCGGTCATGCCCAGCATCTCCAGCAGGTCATCGGCGCGTTTGTGCTCGTCGTCGCTGTAGAGGTGACGCCGATCGAGTTCAGGGGTGTTGGTCAGTCCGGTCAGCACGACGTCGTGCGCACTGATCGGTACGTCGACGCGCCACCGCGGATCGACATGACCGATGTGGGTGCGCAATTCGCGCATGTCGACCCGGCCGAGGCGTTTGCCCAGCACGTCGACGACACCGCTCGTGGGATGCGCTCGTGCGCCGAGAATGGCCATCAGCGTCGACTTGCCCGCGCCGTTGGGGCCCAGCAGCGCCCAGTGCTCGCCGGGTTCGACGACGAGGTCGACGTCGTGCAACAGGGCGCGGGAACTGCGGATGACATCGATGTGGGCGGCGTCGAGGACTGGAGGCACCCGTCTAGTTGTAGTGCCCTGAGCGTGCGCCGGTGCGTCGGGGTCAGCTCGAGGTCCAGTACTCCAGCATCGGTTCGGTGGTCGGGGGGTCGCCGCCGTCGGTGATCACCAGCGCCGTCGGCGAGACGGTGTAGGTGACCGAACCGTTCTGTGCGACGTAGCTGTTGCCGACCTTCTGCGGGTACCCGACCTCGATCGTGCCCTGCGGCGCGGCGCCCTTGTAGTACCAGCGTCCCGTCTGGGCGCCGACCTGGCAGATCACGATCTGCGAGCGGGAGGTGCGTCCGATGACGATCGCCGGATCATCGGCGGCATTACACCGCGGGCCGGAAAGAAAACCCTGCCAGTCGGTTCCCGACACCGTGGGCGTCGGGCGCGAGGTGGTGGGGGTGGGCTGGGTGGTCGGGCTCGTGCCGGCCGGGCCCGCCGATCCCGTGCCGCTGCCGGTGATGGTGCTCGTCACGGTCTGCGTGGACGCGCTCGCACCGGCCGTGGTCGAGGAGTCCTCCGAACCCGAACCACGCGTCAACCAGTACGCGCCCAGGGCAGCGCCGATGACCACGATCACCCCGATCGCGATGGCCGCGATCACCAGCGGCGACGACCACGGCGAACGTGGCGGCCGATATCCCGGCGGCCCATAGCCCTGCGGCGGTGGTGTCGGCTGCCCCTCGCCGGACGGATACCCACCCGGGTCTCCCGGCGGATAGGTCATGCGATCCCCCTCGGGCGAGCGTTGGCCGGTGCGGCGCGGTCCGGCGAGCGGCTGGTTGATGCGAACGCTACCGCAGTCCGGCCGGTAGATCGGTCAGGATGATCGTCGCCGGCTCAGAGCTTTGCGACGATGCCCGCCAGCAATTCGCCCATGCGGACCGCGGAGGTGCGTCCGACCTCCAGGACCTCGGCGTGATCGAGCGGCTCGCCGGTGATCCCGGCGGCCAGATTGGTGACCAGCGATACGCCGAGCACGTCGAGCCCGGCGGCGCGGGCGGCGATGGTCTCGTGCACCGTCGACATCCCGACGAGGTCGGCGCCCATCGTGGCCAGCATCCGGATCTCGGCGGGCGTCTCATAGTGCGGTCCGGGCAGACCCGCGTAGACGCCTTCGGTGAGCGACGGGTCGATTTCCCGCGCCAACTGCCGTAGGCGTGGCGAATACGCGTCGACGAGGTTGACGAACTGTGCGCCGGTCAGCGGGGACCGCGCGGTCAGATTGAGGTGATCGGCGATGAGTACCGGCCGGCCGACGGTCATCCCGTCGCGCAGTCCGCCGGCGGCATTGGTCAGGATCACCGTGTGTGCGCCCGCCGCGGCGGCGGTGCGCACCGGGTGGACGACGCGCGACAAGTCGTGGCCCTCATAGGCGTGGACCCGGCCCGACAGCAGCAGCACCCGGCGGTCACCGATCTGTACCGACCGGATGGTGCCGCCGTGCCCGGCGGCCTTCGGCGCGCTGAACCCGGGTACCGCCGACATCGCCAGTTGCGCGATCGGCGTGCCGAACGCGTCCGCGGCCGGGGACCATCCGGATCCCAGGATCACTGCGACATCGTGTGCGGCGCAATCGGTTTCGGTAGCGATGGTGGCGGCTGCGGCCACCGCGGCGGCCTCGGGGTCTCCGGTGGGGTCCATGCGCACAACAGTAGAACCCCGGATCTCGGTGCGCCCGGCGCCACGGGCCGCACACACCGGAGGCGATCCGCATGGGAGGCGATAAGGTCTGCTCATGCCATTTCTGAGTGCCACGCCCACCGCCGCCGACGTCGCGGAGCTGTTTCTCGGTGCCCCCGGGGTCGAACTCGACGAGGCCAACCCGGAGAACCGGTTCGCCCCGTCGTGGATCGAGACGACCGCCGCACTCGCCGACGACGCGGTCGCAGGCGGGGCGAAGGCGCTGGTCATCAGCGCAACCGGCAAGTTCTTCACCAACGGTCTCGACACCGACCACATCGCCGCGCACGCCGATGAACTGCCCGCCTACCTCGACGCCGTCCACGCGCTCTACGCGAAGGTGCTGACACTTCCGGTCCCGACCGTCGCCGCCGTCAACGGTCACGCATTCGGGGCCGGCGCCATGCTCGCGCTGTGCGCCGACCACATCGTGATGCGCACCGATCGCGGCTATTGGTCGCTGCCCGAGGCGTCGCTGAACATGCCGTTCACCCGGGGGATGGCCGCACTGCTGCGCACCCGGCTGGCCGACCGCACCGCCACCGAGGCGATGCTCACCTCCCGTCGCTACGGGGGTGACGAGGCCGTCGCGGCCGGGATCGTCGACGAGGCCGTCGCGGTGGACGAGCTGCTCAACCGGGCCGTCGAGGTCGCCACCGCGCGCACCCCGCTCGCCGGGCCGACCCAGACCCTGATCAAGCGCGGGCTGCGACAGGCGCTGCTCGCCGACCTCGCGGTACCGACACCGCCGGCGTTGCTCTGAGCCGGATCGGTATGACGAGTGGCAAGGGCGTCATCGATGAAAGCAGCGGGGCAGACGGCAACAGTGGAGCAGATGGCAAGGGACGGAAGGAGTCTGTGGTGACCCAGGTCGGCAGCGGTGACCCGTCCGGCGGCGTGATCGACGCATGGCTGGCCGCCCATCGCGATCAACTCGTCGGGTGGCGCCGCCACATCCACGCCCACCCGGAGTTGTCCCGGCAGGAGGTGGTCACCACCGAGTTGGTGATGGCCGAACTGACCGCGCTCGGCCTCACCCCGAGACGTCTGCCGTTGGGTACCGGGGTGGTCTGCGATCTCGGCCCCGGCAACGGTCAACGCGTGGCGCTGCGCGCGGACATGGATGCCCTGCCCATCACCGAGCACACCGGATTGGCATTCAGCTCCACCGTCGACGGGGTGTCGCACTCCTGCGGACATGATGCGCACACCGCGATCCTGCTCGGCACCGCAGCGGTGCTCGCGTCGGCCCCGGTATTGCCGGTCGGGGTGCGGCTGATCTTCCAGCCCGCCGAGGAGGTGATGCCGGGCGGGGCGCTCGACGCGATCGCCGCAGGGGTCACCGAAGGCGTGAGCCGGATATTCGCATTGCACTGTGACCCACGGCTGCCCGTCGGCTCGGTCGGATTGCGTGACGGGGCGCTCACCTCGGCCGCCGATCACATCGAACTGCAGCTGCGTTCGCCGGGCGGACACACCTCACGTCCGCATCTCACCGGTGATCTCGTGTACGCGATGGGTACCGTCATCACCGGACTGCCGGGCATCCTGTCGCGGCGCATCGATCCCCGGTCGGGCACCGTGATGGTGTGGGGCGCCGCGCATGCCGGGAACGCGCCGAACGCCATCCCGCAGGAAGGGCTGCTGCGCGGCACCGTACGCACCGGCGAACACAGCACGTGGGCGGATATGGAACCGTTGGTGCGCAGCATCATCGGAGAGCTCCTCGGTCCGCTACGCGTGTCCTACGATCTGTCCTACTTCCGGGGCGTGCCGCCGGTCATCAACGATGCGGTCGCCGTGGAGATACTCACCCGGTCGGTCGCGGCCATGGGGCGCAACGCCGTCGCCGACACCCCGCAATCGCCGGGCGGCGAGGACTTCTCGTGGTATCTCGAACAGGTGCCCGGCGCGATGGGGCGACTCGGGGTGTGGAACGGCCTCGGTCCGCAACTCGACCTGCATCAGCCGAGTTTCGACATCGACGAGCGGGCCCTCGACGTGGGCGTTCGTGCACTCGCCGGAGTCGTGTTCGGTACCGCGCCGGCGGTCTGAGCTGTCCGGGGCCGCGGCTCAGGCGTCGGTGGCGCCCGGGCCCGGACCGACGTTGCGCGCCTCGCGCAGACGCAGATCCTGGACGTAATCGGCCGGGGCACCGGCGACCTCGGCCGCGTCGGCCATCACCCCGAGGTAGCGCGCTGACGGGAGTCCGCCCTCGAAGGCGTCGAGGACATACATCCAGGCGAGAACCCCGCCGTCGGTGGTGTCGACGCGTGCGCGGATCTTGCGGTGGATGCCGAGTTCGGAACCCTCCCACCGGTCGAGGTTCGCCTCGTCCTCCGGGGGCACGTCGTAGAGGACGACGAAGACCTGCGCCTGCGGATCGTCGCGATCCTCGGTGACGGTGGCCAGTGATCCTTCCCACCCGATGTCGCCGCCACCGAATGTGAGGCGCCACCCGCGCAACCACCCGGCTCCGGCCATCGGCGAGTGCGGGGCGCGCTGCGCCATCTGCTCGGGATCCATATTCGAACCGTACGCCGCGTAGATGGGCATAGTCGCCTCTGACCTGCACTTTCCCGCCCGGGCGGGGCCCGGCCTCATCGTTGTGCCGACCACACTTTCCGCCTGTGGCCACGATGATCGTATTACGCCGGGCGCCGGTGCATGACGCGCGCGGTGGCCGCACCGGGGTCGGGTCCGCCCGCAATTCTGTGTCGACGCGGGAGAAGAATGGACACCGATGGCCTAGGTTGGTCAACGGATCGGTTGGTCACCGGATCGGTTGGTCACCGGATCGGTAAGTGTGTCTCCCACGTGACAGGAGTTGGCGAGTGACGAGGATTGTGATCATCGGGGGAGGCCCGGCGGGGTATGAGGCGGCGCTGGCCGCGGCCGCTTACGGTGCCGATACCACCGTGATCGACTCCGACGGCATCGGTGGTGCCTGCGTGCTGTGGGACTGTGTGCCCTCCAAGACGTTCATCGCCTCCACCGGCATCCGCACCGAGGTGCGCCGTGCTGTCGATCTCGGCATCAAGCTCCGCACCGACGACGCCGTCGTGACGCTCTCGCAGATCCATCAACGCGTGCGCGATCTCGCGTTCGCCCAGTCCGCCGACATCCGCTCGCGCCTCATCAGCGAGGGCGTCCGGCTCGTCTCCGGTGCCGCAGCGCTCGAGGGGCCGCAGGTCGGCGTCTCCACCCATGCGGTCTCGGTGACCCTCGCCGACGGCTCCGTCCAGCGTTTCGACAGTGATGTCGTGCTGATCGCGACCGGCGCCTCACCGCGGGTGCTGCCCGACGCGGCTCCCGACGGCGAACGCATCCTCACCTGGCGCCAGCTCTACGATCTCGATTCGCTGCCCGAACATCTGGTGGTCATCGGATCCGGTGTCACCGGTGCCGAATTCGTGCACGCCTACACCGAACTGGGTGTGCAGGTGACCCTGGTGTCCAGTCGTGACCGCGTCCTGCCGCATGAGGACGAGGACGCCGCGCTGGTCCTCGAGGAAGCCTTGGCCGAACGTGGTGTGCAACTGGTCAAGCATGCCCGCGCCGACCGGGTGGTGCGCACCGGCGACACCGTCACCGTCTACCTCGCCGACGGTCGTACGGTGACCGGATCGCACGCGCTGATGACGGTGGGGTCGGTGCCCAACACCGACAATCTGGGTCTGGAGCGGGCGGGAGTCGATACCCACCGCGGTGGCTACATCACCGTCGACCGGGTCTCGCGCACCTCCGTCGCGGGAATCTATGCGGCCGGCGACTGCACCGGACTGTTTCCGCTCGCGTCGGTGGCCGCCATGCAGGGGCGCATCGCGATGTACCACGCGTTGGGTGAGGGCGTGAGCCCCATCAAACTCAAGACGGTCGCGTCGGCGATCTTCACGCGCCCGGAGATCGCGACCGTCGGCGTGTCCCAGAAGGCCATCGACGCCGGCGAGTACCCGGCCCGTACGGTCATGCTGCCGTTGGCCACCAACCCGCGTGCCAAGATGAGCGGGCTGCGCCGCGGCTTCGTGAAGATCTTCTGCCGGCCGGCCACCGGTGTGGTGATCGGCGGGGTGGTGGTGGCGCCGACCGCGTCGGAGCTGATCCTGCCGATCGCACTCGCGGTGCAGAACAAGCTCACCGTTTCCGATCTGGCACAGACGTTCTCGGTGTACCCGTCGCTGTCGGGGTCGGTGACCGAGGCGGCCCGGCAGCTCGTGCGGCACGACGACCTGGACTGATCCGGCGCCGCGGCCATACACAACGCTGCGATTGCGGCCTGCCCGGCGCTGCCCTCGGGGGTAATGTCGCTGCCACGCGTGCCGGTGGCGCGCGACGAGGGGGAGGCACCATGACCGACGACGCCCGGCGTAATGCCTGGCCGGGAAGGACACGCAGCGGGGGTCTCACCCCCTGGGAGACGATGAGCATCGTCGAGATCCTGGGGATCATCGCATCGATGGACGAGGGTTCCGCGCACGGTGACGCGCAGGCGGTGCTCACCGCGATCGACTCGGTGGAGGCGATCGCGCGGACGCTGCAGACGGGCTTCTCGGCCGACGGGGTCCTGATGGGACGGGCCGCGCAGGGCGCCGTCGACGCGGCGCAGCGACTCGGCGCAGAGATGTCGCAGAGCGCGGGCGAGGCCCGCACCGGTGCGGGGGCGCTGTCGGAGGCCGCCGGAATCCTCGGTGCCGCACATGGCCAGGAGCCGCTGCTCCGCCTGTATCAGCAACGGCTGCAAGATCATCCGGAGGATGCGGCGCAGGTGCGGTCGCAGGTCCGGGGCATCATGTCGGGCACCTATGGCACTCCGATGGTCACGGCCGCGGCGGCGCTGCCCGAGCCGGCGCATCCCGTCGGCGACGATGCGTTCGGCGCCGCGTCCCCCGGCGGCTTCGGTGGCGGCGGCCCGGGTGGGGGCGGTGCGGCGCCATCGGGTGCCCATCCACAATCTGCGGCCCTGACCGACATCGACGGCACCGGACCGGGCGGGGGGCCGCCCGGCGGTCCCGGTGGTGGTGGGGACGTTCCGGTTGCGCCGGCACCGAATGCCGCGGTCCCGGCGGGCGCGCAGGTTCCGACCACTGGTGGTCCGAACCCGGGGCCACCGGGCCCCGGCGGCGGTGATCCGTCGAGGCTGAACCGCGGCGGACTGGGCGCGCCGGTCGGTACGGTACCGGCGACACCGGCGGGCGGCCGCGGACGTGGGGCCGGTGACGGCACCGGGTCGCCGGGATCGCCGGGATCGCCGGGATCAAATCTGCCGGAGGGTGTGATCGGGCTTCCGCCAACGACTTTCGCCCCGTCGGCGACGATCGTGAGCTCTCCCGGGCCCGGTGTGCCGGGCGGGCCGCCGACGGGAACGCCGGCCGGCGGGGCCCGTCCGGCGCCCGCGCCCGGTCCCGGCGGTGCCGGCCCGCACTCGCGTGATACGCGGCACCGGCCGGCCCACTATCTGCAGGACGGTGAGAACGGACGCGAGATCGTCGGCGACCTGCCGTTGGTCGGTCCACCGGTGATCGGTGACTGGTCGCCGCAGGCACTGCCGACGACCGTCGACGATTCCGGCTTCGGAGCAGTGGCGGTACCGGCGAGCGGGCGGGAGCCGGTACCCGCAGTCGATGACGGCCAGACCGGGTCACCGCAATCGGATCCGCCGGAACGGTGACGCCGTGGACGTGATGGGGACACGCAGTCGTGTCGAGCGGCTCGGTGGCGGTGCGGTGGCCGAACTGGTGGCCCTGGTGCCGGTGGCCGACGTCGACGAGTGTCTGCGCATGCTCGCGGTGACCGTGGTCGACGTGGTCGAGGCCGGCGGCGACACGGTCGTACGGGAGGTGTTGACGCAGTGGCGTGAACAGGGCCGGGTGTCGCCTGCCACGCGCGCGCAGCTGGCTGCGGTGATCATTCGCCACGAGGTCGACGCGGCCTTCGCCCACCGATCGGCCGACCTCGAAGCCCAGCGTCGCTCGTTTGTCAGAGCCCGCGCGCTGCACTGCCTTTCGGTTGCCGTCGACCCATCGGCAGTGCCGGCCCGCAGGCTCGGCGAGGCCGCTTACGAGGCGGCTGCGGCGATGGGCGGGACCGCCGGTGTGGTGGCGGTGCTGATCGAGTTCACGGCATGATCACGCCAGCCCGTAGCTGTGCTCGACCGCCCGGTTCCACTCGCGATAGAGCCGTTCGCGTTCGGTGGCATCCATCGCGGGATTCCACCGGGTCTGTTCGGCCCAGTTGTCGCGGATCTCGTCCTCGCCGGCCCAATAGCCCACGGCGATACCCGCCGCGTAGGCCGCGCCGAGCGCCGTGGTCTCGTTAACGACCGGCCGGATGACCGGCACATCGAGAATGTCGGCCTGGAACTGCATGAGCAGATTGTTGACCACCATCCCGCCGTCGACCTTCAAGGTCGACAACCGCACACCGGAGTCGGCTTGCATCGCCTCGATGACCTCGCGCGTCTGGAATGCGCTGGCCTCCAAGGCTGCTCGGGCGATGTGTCGTTTGTCGGCGAAGCGGGTCAGTCCGGTGACGATGCCCCGGGCGTCGGGACGCCAGCGAGGTGCGAACAGCCCGGAGAAGGCCGGTACGAAGTACACCCCACCGTTGTCGTCGGCCTGTGCGGCCAGCGCTTCGACCTCCGACGCATGGTTGAACAGCCCGAGATTGTCCCGCAGCCATTGCACCAGCGAACCGGTGACGGCGATGGAACCTTCGAGCGCGTATCGCGGTGCGGCGTCGCCGATCCGGTAGCACACGGTGGTGAGCAGACCGTGATCGGAGAACACCGCCTCGGTTCCGGTGTTGAGCAGCAAGAAGTTTCCGGTGCCGTAGGTGTTCTTGGCCTCGCCCGGCGACAGACATGCCTGCCCGAAGGTCGCGGCCTGCTGGTCGCCGAGGATGCCGGCGAACTGCACGCCGGGCAGCGAACCGTGTTCGCGCAGTGCGCCGTACACCTCCGAGGAGCTCCGGATCTCCGGCAGCGACTCGACCGGGATGCCCATCTCGGCGCAGATCTTCTCATCCCAGCTCAATGAATCGAGATCCATCAGCATCGTGCGCGACGCGTTGGTGACGTCGGTGATGTGCCGGCCGCCCGACGCGCCGCCGGTCATGTTCCATGCGATCCACGAATCCATTGTGCCGAGGCAGAGTTCGCCGTTTCGTGCCCGTTCGGCGACGGCATCGACGTGGTCGATCAGCCACCGCATCTTGGGTCCGGCGAAATAGGTGGACAGCGGCAGCCCGGTGCGGTCGCGATACCGGTCGACCCCGGTATCCCCGCCGAGTTCCTCGCACAGGGCGGCGGTCCGGGTGTCCTGCCAGACGATGGCGTTGTGCAGCGGCTCGCCCGTCGAACGGTCCCAGGCCACCGTCGTCTCGCGCTGATTGGTGAGCCCGCAGGCCGCGATGTCGCCGACGTTGAGGTCCGCCGACGCCAGCGCGGCGGCGACCACGCGACGCGTGTTGCGCCAGATCTCGGCGGGATCGTGTTCCACCCACCCCGCACGCGGAAAGATCTGCCGATGTTCGAGTTGTTCGACGGACACGACCCGCCCGCGGCGGTCGAAGACCATCGCGCGTGTCGACGTCGTGCCCTGGTCGATGGCTGCCACATATGCCGGAGCGCTACCCACGCGGCCAGTGTCGCACGCGGTGCATGGCCCGGCGATCAATTACGCTGACGAATTATGAACTCCGAGTTCAATCCCGATCGACCTGCCGATATGGGCCCGTTGCACCGCCGCGAGGCGTGGCGTCGGCTCTCTGCGGAACAATTCGACATCGTCGTGATCGGCGGTGGTGTTGTCGGGGTGGGCGCTGCGCTCGACGCGGCCACGCGTGGTCTGCGCGTGGCGCTCGTCGAGGCCCGCGATATCGCGTCTGGAACCTCGAGCCGGTCGTCGAAGATGTTCCATGGCGGTCTGCGTTATCTGGAGCAGCTCGATTTCGGTCTGGTCCGCGAGGCGTTGGCCGAACGCGAGTTGTCGCTGCGCGTGTTGGCCCCGCACCTGGTGAAGCCGCTGCCGTTTCTGTACCCGTTGACGCGACGGGTATGGGAACGCCCGTATGTTGCCGCCGGACTCTTCTTGTATGACCGGATGGGTGGTGCCAAGTCCGTTCCGGGACAAAGCCATGTGACGCGTTCCGGGGCGCTGCGGGTGGCGCCCGCCTTGCGGCGCGATTCGCTGATCGGTGGTATCCGCTACTACGACACCGTCGTCGACGACGCCCGGCACAGCCTGACCGTCGCGCGGACCGCGGCCCACTACGGTGCGGTCGTCCGCACCTCCACCCAGGTGGTCGGATTCCTCCGGGAAGCCGACCGCGTGATGGGCGTGCGGGTCCGCGACAGTGAGACGGGACAGACTGCCGAGGTCCGAGCGCACTGCGTCATCAATGCGGCCGGTGTGTGGACCGATGAGGTGCAGGCACTTTCGCATCAGCGCGGACACTTCCGGGTCCGTGCGTCCAAGGGGGTGCACATCGTGGTGCCGCGGGATCGGATCGTCAGCGAGACGGCGATCATCCTGCGCACCGCGAAGTCGGTCTTGTTCGTGATCCCGTGGGAGACGCACTGGATCATCGGTACCACCGACACCGACTGGAATCTCGACCTCGCCCATCCCGCCGCCACCCGCGCCGACATCGATTACATCCTCGGCCGAGTCAACGAGGTGCTGGTCACCAAGCTCACCCACGACGACATCGAGGGCGTCTACGCAGGATTGCGGCCTTTGCTGGCCGGTGAGGACGAATCGACCTCGACGCTCTCGCGTGAGCACGCGGTGGCGCGGGTGGCGCCCGGATTGGTGTCGATCGCCGGCGGCAAGTACACGACGTACCGGGTGATGGCGGCCGACGCCGTGGACGCATGTGATGACTACATCCCGACGCGGGTGGCCCGCTCGATCACCGAACGGGTCCCGTTGCTCGGCGCCGATGGATACTTCGCCCTGATCAACCAGTGCGAACATCTCGGAAAGCGGTTCGGGCTGCACCCCTACCGGGTGCGCCGCCTGCTCAATCGGTACGGCTCGCTCATCGACGACGTGCTGTATTACGCCGATGCGGATCCGTCGCTGTTGCGCCCGCTTGCCGCCGCGCCCCAGTATCTGCGGGTCGAGGTGGTGTATGCAGCCATCGACGAGGCGGCCCTGCACCTCGAGGATGTGCTGGCCCGGCGCACCCGCATCGCGATCGAGTATTCGCATCGCGGTGTCGGGTGTGCGCAGGAGGTCGCCGAACTCCTTGCGCCCATCCTCGATTGGGACCCCGACCGGATCGCCTTCGAGGTGGAGACGTACAACGCACGCGTGGCGGCCGAGATCGCCTCACAGCAACAACCCGATGACTCCTCGGCCGATGCGCTGCGGGCCGCCGCCCCGGAATCACGATCGGAGATCCTCGAGCCGGTGCCGGTACCCGAGGACTGATTCGCTGCGTGCGTGCTCACGTGCGCCTGGTTGGCGTCGGGCCGTCCCCGGGACCTTAGCCCCTGTGGCCGCCGACCACGCCCGGGGAGAATGGACCATGGAGAAAGGAGAGGTCATGGTGGACAACCCTGTTCAAGAACTTTCCGGCGAGGATGCCTGGGCGCTGCTCGGCTCCGCGGAAGTGGGTCGGCTGGCGGTGAGCGTGGGCGGACAGCCCGACATCTTTCCGCTCAACTATCACGCAGGTGACGGGCGCGTCGTCTTCCGGACCGGTGAAGGCGCCAAATTGTCGGAGATCGTCGTCAACGAGAAAGTCGCCTTCGAGGCCGACTCCTACGAGGATGGCGCCGGCACCGGATGGAGTGTCGTGGTCAAGGGTTCGGCACGTCTCCTCTCACGCGGCGACGAGATCGCCGCGGCCGACGAACTGCCGCTGCGACCGTGGATCCCCACGATCAAATACAACTATGTGGAGATCACCGCAGACGAGATCACCGGCCGCCGTTTCCAGTTCGGTCCGGAACCGGAACGGTATCCGGTCTGATCGGTACGCGTCTGATCGGTTGCGCGGTCTGATCAGTTGCGCGGGGCCCGCCGGCCCGGTATGAAGTTCTCAAACAACAGGTGCGATCCCGGCCGGAGCCGGGCGCAAGCTCAGTGTGGTCGAAAGATGTTGTGAGACTGCCTGTCAGGCGGCGACGTTGTCGAGGCGTAGGGTGCGTCGGTGGTAGGCGGGAAGTGGTCGGCGGTGTGGGTCGATCGTGG
>NZ_JBNCNR010000009.1:0-62567 GCF_049847065.1 Gordonia sp. DT219
AAACCAAACCTTAAGCGAGACACCGGCGTTGCGCCCTACGCCACGCTCAAACCACCCACACCTACATCACAAGAGCCCATCTTTCCTCCGGCAAGGTCCTCTAGCAGTTCGGGCGTCGATGGCTCATGACAACGGAGTACATACCGAAAAGGGGCGCAATGGCTCTACCCGATACGCGTGGACATTTCATCTCGTTGGGTGACGACGAGACCGACGAGGTGTACCTGAAGGTGTATGAGTCGGTGCTCTCCCACCAGCTACAGCCTGGGACTAAGCTCCCCGAGGAGAAGCTTGCCGAGATCTTTGGAGTCACGCGTTCCAAGATCAGGAAGGTCCTCACACGGCTAGAGCATGAACAGATCGTGGCGATCATCCACAACCGCGGGGCGTTCGTCGCGCAGCCGAGTATCGACCAGGCGTCCGACACGCTCGAGGCACGTCGCGTCATCGAGCCCGCAATTGCACGGATGCTCGCAGAGAAGGCGACCAAAGACGACATTCGTGCACTCCGCAAGCACGTCGAAGCCGAGTACGCGGCTCACGACGCCGACGACAAACCGACGATCATCCGGCTGGTCGGCGAATTCCACAATCTTGCAGCGGAACTCGCAGGAAATGCCGCGATGACGCGGACGCTTCGCGAGCTCACCGCACTGACGTGCCTCACCATTCTTCTCTATGAGGCACCAACCGCGTCGTCGTGCCTACCTGACGATCACGTGTTGCTCACCGACGCCATCGAACGCCGCGACCCGGATGTAGCAGCAGAGATCATGGTCCGGCACCTCAAAGATGTCGAAAGTTCATTGGTCTTCGACAAGCCGCAAACCGACGTCGACTTGGCGGCGATCTTTCGTTGACCCGGCCGGCGCTGCGCCGATCAACGTCGATGCCCCCCGATCACCACGCAGATCGTCACGACCGCTGCGACCCCCACGGCAGCTGAAGGGTGCCACTTCAGCAAGAATGCGCCGGTTGCTGCACCGGCGGAGATCAAGATCACTGCCAAGACTCGTCGAGCAGTATGGCCCTTCACCTGGCTGCCAAACCAGGAATCCATTCCCAGTGCGGTGATCGTCGAGGTCACCACTACTGTCGACACGTCGGTGACACCCACCCGCCGAGCTGCTGCGGCTTGAATCCCCATAGAGATGCCGAGCAGCATTGTTATCGCCAGCGCCACCTCTCGGGCGGGGTGATCATCGACGGCGAGCACGACCGCCACAACGACGAGTAGCGCCGCCACGGCACTGAGCAAGCCCGCCGTCGCGCTGGCCCACCCGGATGCGCGGCCTCGCAGGGTTCGGCCGCCCAGCGCGGCTCCGCACAGGAATCCGGTGAGAGCCAAAACCGGCGCCAGGATCGGGAGATCATCGACTCCCGCCAACCCCATACCCAACATCACCACATTGCCGGTCATGTTGCCGGTGAAGACGCGGTCCAGATGCAGGTAGCCGACCGCGTCGATGATCCCGGTCGAGAAAGTCAGTGCGAGCATGGCGGTCTGGGGTCGATAAGTGGCCCGAGTGTCGGCCGCAAGTTGTGTAGACATCTCCTACATAGTGATCCATACTTGGTCCACCATGCAAACCAACTGTGTACCAAGAGTGTCCAATGGGTGGTGCGCGTCATGAACACCCAATCGTTTGTCCATCATGCACGTTCAGCGAGTAGTGCCGTCGGCGCTTACATTGAACGGCTCATCGACACCGAGCTCTCGCCCGGAGATCGCTTGCCCCCCGAGCGTGAGTTGGCCGACCAATTGCATGTATCAAGGGGCACAGTCCGAACTGCCCTACGAGAACTAGAGGAGCGGGGCCGAATCGCACGATCCCCAGGCCGGGGAACGACCGTTCTCAGAGCACCTGCCGCGGTCGATTTCCTTACTCAGGCTATTGATGTCAGCACCGCAGAACGTACACACGCGTCAGAGCTCCGGCTGTTGATCGAACCTCAGATCGCGGGCCTTGCTGCTGAACGGGCAACGGAGACCGACTTCGTCCGCATGGAGCAGGCGCTTTCGGAATCGCACGCTGGGCTCACACCGGCGGAGTCCCTTGAACTCGATATGCGTTTTCACAATGTCATCGCCGCGGCATCTGGGAATCCATTGCTCGTCTCCCTGTGCGAGCTGACGAACGAGATGGTGCGGTCGGTACGGCTGCGCTCGCATTCGACCCGCGCCGGACGCCGGCGCTCCGTCGAAGGACATCAGCAACTGCTCCGCGCCATCACCGACCACGATGTTCCCACCGCCGTCGCCGCGATGAGAGACCACCTCGGCGACGTGGCACGACTAGTAGAGGAATCCAGTTGACAACCATGGCGAACCCCGCAGTGCTGCAGCGAGGCGGCGGTCCGATCGCTGGGCAGCACTACCTGCCCTGTGAACCCGAACAGCAATTCTGGGGCTGGCTCCCCGGCCCTGACGACGCACCTTGCTTGACAATGAACCCAGGCGAGAGTGTCACCGTCGACACGCTCAGTCACGAGGGATTGCTTGCTGATCAAGGCCGCGACGCGAGACGATTCTTCGGCTCGCACGGTGTCGATCCGGACGCTGTCCTCACCGAGGCACAGGAACTGACCGAATCAGGTCGCGCGCACCAGTTGGGGCCTGATGGGCCACATGTTGTTTCGCCTCCCATAGCCATAGCCGGCGCAGAGCCCGGTGACGTTCTTGCGATAACCGTTGATGACATGCTGCGTCGTGTGCCATACGGTGTGATCTCGAATCGTCACGGAAAGGGCGCTCTTCCAGGTGAGATGCCCGAAAGCGGCGCGACGTTCAGCGCGTTCGCCCGGGTGACGCAAGATGCGACCGGCCAGGAGTTCGGAGTCTTACCGCTCAATGACGACGGGCCCCAGTCTGTTCGATTTCCGTTGAATCCATTCCTTGGTCTGATTGGCGTAGCGTCATGTGAGGGCCGCCAGCACTCTGTCCCCCCTGGACGTCACGGCGGAAATATCGACATCAATTTGCTGACCCCGGGAAGCACACTATATTTGCCCGTGCAGGTTCCGGGTGCGCTGGCCTACGTCGGAGATCCGCACTTCGCGCAGGGAGACGGCGAGGTCGCCCTAACGGCGATGGAAGCCTCGCTACGAGCTACCCTGACCTTTGATGTGATCAAGGCCGACGCAGCCGAGGAGAGGTTCGGCTATCTGGCCGCTCCCGTCGTCGAGACCGCGGAATACCTGGTGCCTACCGGGCTAGATCGCGATCTCGACCTTGCAATGCAGAATTGTGTCCGCGCTGCTCTTGCGCTGCTGCAACTCCGCTACGGGATGAGCCGGGCGTACGCTTTCGCATATCTCAGCGCTGCAACGGATTTCAATATCTCGCAGGTTGTCGACATCGTGACCGGAGTCCATGCACGAATCCGCAAGCAGGACTTCGCACTATGAGCGCAGACGTCCCCGATGGACTCCTGGCCGCGTTCTACCGATACGAGAACGCGTTTGTGACAAATGACCTCGTCGCCCTCGACGAACTCTTCCAGTCGAGTCCGGATACCCTCCGCGGTGACAACGGTGGACTTCTGGTGGGACACGGCGAAATCTCCGCCTTCCGTCGCGCCCGTGGAGGGCGGCCGGTACGCACACTCGACGATGTGCACGTCCGTGTACTCGACCGACAGACCGCGTTGATCGTCGCGGTTACCGCGCCGGCTCGAGGAGGGCACGGTCTACAGACCCAATTGTGGCGACGTTCCGATACCGGATGGGCCGTTGCTGCGGCACACACAACAGAGCCGCCAGCGACCTTCGACTCCTCTGTGTGGCGTGTCGTCGGCGACCCGCTCATCGCGCCGTTGAGCGTAGGACCACTCAGTGGGGAATCAGTCGCGGTCAAAGATCTCTTCGCGGTCAAAGGTTTTTCGGTCGGAGCCGGTGTCCCTGAGTATCTCCAAGAGCAGGAGCCGCAATCGGCCCACGCCGAATCCCTCCGACGTCTTCTGGCGGCGGGTGCCTCGGTTCGGGGCATTGCCCGAACCGATCAGTTCGCCTACTCCATCGACGGAATCAATCCGCACTACGGAACGCCTGTCAACCCGAACGCCCCGGGATGTCTGCCCGGAGGTTCATCCAGTGGCTGTGCCACCGCAGTCGCATTGGGGAACGCGACCATCGGACTCGCCACCGACACGGCAGGCTCCATCCGTGTACCTGCCGGCTACCAGGGACTCTGGGGGCTGCGCACAACTCACGGCAGCGTCCCGACCACCGGTGTCCTTCCCCTGGCGCCGTCCTTCGACACCGTCGGCCTTCTCACAAAGGGACCGCAGTTGCTCTCGGTGGCGGCCACAGAACTCCTTGGAGGCTCGAATCCGTTAAAGGTTGCCGACGACCCGATCATGTGGGATGACGTGGCAGACGAATTCGCTTGGATCGACGAGTGCTACGGCGCATTTCGTGTCGTTCAAGCCTACGAGGCGTGGCTTACCCACGGAGCATGGATCGAGCAGCACCCCGACGCATTGCGGGGCGACGTGCGGAGCCGATTCGACGCCGCGTCGAAAGTCTCCGCCCGCGAACGTGCCGCGGCGAGTGACCGGCTCACGAGATTCCGCAAGTCTATTGACGCTCGCCTGGGCGATGCGGTAGTGATCATGCCGACCACTGCAGGGGCCATCCCGCGGCTCTGGGATTCCCGCGACCAGCTCGAGCAGAATCGGCGAGACACGCTCCGCCTGACGTGCATCGCCGGTATCACCGGACGTCCTGTTGTGACCGTCCCACAAGACCCAGTACATCCGTACAGCAGGTCGTTCGTGGGGCCCCGCGGCAGCGACCTCACCCTGATCGGCTACGCACATCGTGATCGACGGAGGGCCGAGAAGTCGGCAGTCAAAGTGTCCGACGGGACACCGTGATATGAACACGTTTCCGATTGTCGTCGGCAATCACGGTCCCTGCCGCGCCGATGAGTTTCCCACACTCCGCGAAGCCGAGCGCGAACAGTCGAGACGTAGCGCAGCACGGTTGCGTGGCGAGCAGGTCGATCCCCTTCTGCTTGCAGTCGATGTAGTAGCGACATCGCCGACACGGGACTCGGGGCGTCACGGAATCTCAGTTCTCTGCGCGCCACGCGCAATAGCCAGTCTCGTGTTCGACATCCACCAGCTCAAGTTGGCAGACGCCATCGCGCTTCGGTTTCACAGCGAGCTTCCGTCCATCAGCGAGCTGATAGACGAAGTCACAGAACTACTTTCCCAAAGAGGACTGCCTGTGGAGATCCACTCGTCCGCCTTCAGCCACCTCGAAATCCGTCACGCACCTTGGCCAAAGAACTGTACTGCCAGCGTCACCGGCCGATCCACGGCATGCGGACAGTTCGGGCTTGCCACACCTGATCTTCAGCGGGTGAGGCCGACCGGCAAGTGACAATGGCCCAAGCACATTTTCATTGGCCGCCGTCAGAGCACCCGAGATAGGAACGCGCGAGTCCGCTCGTGTGCTGGTTCGCTGAAGATCTGTTCCGGAGTGCCGGTCTCGACAACGGAGCCGTCCGCCATGAATACCACTCGATCGGATATGTCGCGAGCGAACCCCATCTCGTGCGTGACGACGACCATCGTCATGCCTGATTCTGCGAGATTCCGCATGACGGCGAGTACATCTCCGACGAGTTCCGGGTCGAGCGCCGATGTAGGTTCGTCGAACAGCATTGCGTGCGGGTCCATCGCAAGTGATCGGGCGATGGCGACGCGTTGCTTCTGGCCACCCGAGAGTTGCGCGGGTTTGGCGTCTGCCCGATCGGCAAGTCCTACCTGACCGAGGAGTTTCTCGACCTTTGCGCTGGCTTCGTCACGTGTCAGACCGAGCACATGCCTCGGTCCGAGCGCTACGTTCTCCGCCGCAGTGAGGTGGGGGAAGAGGTTGAAGTGCTGAAAGACCATCCCCACCTTCACGTGTAGCGCACGTAGGTCGTAACGCCGAGCAGTGATGTCCTCCCCCTCGACCAGAACCCGACCACTTGTCGGAGATTCCAGCCCGTTGAGGCACCGCAGAAGCGTCGACTTGCCTCCGCCCGATGGGCCGATGACACAGACGACCTCACCACGCGCGACTTCGAGGTTGACGTCCTTCAATACTGCGTTGTCACCGAATTGTTTGTGCAGACTCTCGACTGAAATCATGAACGGGCCATCCTTCGTTCCAAAATTCTGGAAATAAAGGTCAAGACGTAGACGATGATGAAATAGAGGACCGCCAACTCAAAGAGAATGGTGAACGTCTCGAAGTTGGCAGCGTATATTTCCTGCCCCTGGAACGTGAGCTCGGCGATACCGATCACAGAAAGAAGTGAGGTATCTTTGATCGTCATCGAGAATTGATTGACAAATGCGGGTAGGACTGACCGGACCGCTTGCGGCAGGATCACCAGCCGCATCATCTGCAGCCGTTTGAGTCCAATCGACACACTGGCCTCGAACTGGCCGGCATCGACTCCCTGAATCCCGGCTCGGAAGATCTCCGACATGTATGCCGTAACATACAGACTCATCGCGAGTATGCCGGCATAGATCGCCTCCATGTGGATTCCGAGGAGACTGGGAATTCCAAAATAGATGAATAGTATTTGCACCAGCAAAGGCGTGCCACGAAATATGTTGACATACACCCTCGCGATGCCGCGGACGATTGCACTCTTCGCCAACGTCATGAAACATAGACAAAGGCCTAGAATCGATGCGATGACCAGCGATATGACGGTCACATAGACGGTAACCTTCATACCGCTGAGTAGCGTCGGGAGTGCGTCAATTAGCACATTGAAGAAATTGCTCACGTAAGATGGGCTTTCGATTCGCTGCAATGCTGCATTCTGAGACGGCGGGCCGCGGTGGCGGCCCGCCGTTGAGGGTCAGTTCATTTGATATTTGGTCTTCAGCTTCGCCAGAGTGCCATCGGACTCCAGCTGCGTGAGCGCTTGATTGAACCCTTCGACAAGCTCGCTGTTCTTCTGGAATGCCAAACCGACGGGAGTTTGGTCGAGCTGCTTTATTGCAACAAGCTCTGTGCCATCCGTCTTTTCTTTGTAGGCGATAACTGCTGAATCGTCGACGAGCGCATCTGCGGTGCCGTTGCTCAATGCCAGGAACATCGAGGGCTCATCAGGCAGAAGTATCACCGATGCGCCGTACTGATCCGCGACCTTCTGGGCGGCGGCAGCACTCGAGGCACCCTTCTTCGCCACGATCTTCTTGCCCTTCAGCATCTCAGGACTCGTGATCTCACTACCCTTCGAGACCACCAGCTCGTTGCCATCGCTGTAGTAGGAATTCGAGAACGAGATCGCCTTCTTTCGTTCGGGCGTGATAAAGAATCCGCCCGCCGCAGCGTCGACAGTGTGCGACTGGAGTGCCGGAATCATCGCGTCGAAGTTCATGTACTTGTACGAGACGTTCCAATTCTCCTTCTTCGCGACGTCGGAGAGTAGCTCGACTTCGAATCCGGTAAGTTGGCCCTTGTCCATGTATTCAAATGGGGGGCCACTGTTGATCATGCCGACTTCGACGTTTTTCCTCCCCGATGCATCGGTGGACCCGGAACCGTCTGTAGTACAGGCGGCCAGTCCCACGATGGCGGCACATAGGATGGCTGTGGTCAGAACTCGCTTCACTGTGTCTCTTCCTCAGGGTGACGAACACTCGGCACGCGGAGGTGCGCCGAGTCAGTACTTCAACGGACTGTTGAAGTAGATGCTAACGCAGTGGCAAGCGGCTTGTGGATACATTGGCAGAAAGTAACAACGAGTTAACGGATGCCTCGGTGTGATCGCCGGGTACGTACGGGAGGGCGAGATGGACTACCCGCAGGTTAAGAAGACACTGGACGGCGAGCGGCTCATGTCGATGTTCGAGCGAATGGTCGATCCCTTGGGTGCCGCGTTGCCATCGTCATGCGAGATCGTGCTCCACGACTTCAGTAAGCTTCCCAGCTCGATCGTTGCCATTCACGGGACGCTCACCGGCCGCAAACCGGGTGACCCCATCACCGATCTGCTCTTGCGCCAAGCGGTGAACGATGACCAAGCCGACAGC
The DNA here is from genome assembly GCF_049847065.1 of Gordonia sp. DT219. Classification (NCBI taxonomy): domain Bacteria; kingdom Bacillati; phylum Actinomycetota; class Actinomycetes; order Mycobacteriales; family Gordoniaceae; genus Gordonia; species Gordonia sp. DT219. The sequence continues at coordinate 8,052 of NZ_JBNCNR010000009.1, forward strand.
ATCGTCGGCTACACGACGCACGCCCCTGACGGACGACGCCTGTGGTCGTCAACGTTCTTTGTCCGTGACTCGACCGGTCAGCTACAGGGCGCTCTCTGCGTGAACGTGGATGTGTCGCAGTGGGAAGCCATCGAGCGCATCGCCCGCGCAATACTTCCGCCGGGCGTGGGCGAACCGCTACTCGAAGGGCTGGATCTGGGCCACACCGATCCGGCGCGGGAGCAGTTCGTCTCCGACCTGAACGAGCTCAGCGAACGAATGCTCACCTCTTGCATCGAGCAGCAGAACACTCCCGTCTCGAGCCTGAAGAAGCATCAGAAGGTCGAGATTGTCCGCAATCTCCGGGAACGCGGATTCTTCATGCTCAAGGAAGCCACCGATCTCGTTGCTGACGCACTCAAGGTATCCAAGTTCACGATCTACAACTACCTCAACGAAATCGAATCCGGGGCAGGCGGTTCGTGAGTCTCGCCGGGTCAGCTTGAAGTCTCGGTCGCGTTCGACACCGCGAACGACCCCTCGCTCTGCAGTAGCGAATTGACACGTACGTCTCGGGTTCGTTGCAGGTGTGTCCGGATCAGCTCGCGGGCCAGAGCGGCGTCGTTGTCGCGCATCGCCTCGATGATTCGAAGATGCTCATCGTGGCTGTGTTTCAGGTTGTCCGAGCCGGCCAGCGACGGTGTCTCGTACAGCGCCAGCTGCGATGAGAGGCGTTCGAGGACCTCGCCGATCGTCTGGTTGCGGGACGCCCCGGCCAGCACCTGATGCCAGCGTGCATGCAACTGCCGCGCCCGATTCGGATCCTTCTCGGCGACAGCACTGTCGTGCACCAGGGCGAGCCGGGCGAAGTCGATCTCCGTCGCGTGCCGGATCGCCGTCTCCACCGCCTCGGCCTCCAGCGCGATGCGCACTTGGTAGATGTCGTAGATCTCGTCGGGTGTCCGCGTACGTACGACCGATCCGCGGGGACCTCGTTCGACCAGGCCGTCGGCCTCCAAACGCAACAGGGCCTCACGGATCGGAGCGCGCGACACCCCGTGCCGGTTGCTCAGCGCCACTTCATGGAGCGGCTCACCCGGCGACGGGTTCCCGGCCAGGATCTCCTGACGAAGCACCTGGTACAGGGCGCCCCGCGTGCCGCCGGACTCCTCGACGGCCTCAGCTTCCCCGCGGGTTTGTCGTGCCACGTGCCCTCCTCGTTTCACTGCAGCTGTCCACTGCTTGTACCCGACCGTGCAGGCGTTGACGAATTCCCGCCCGACTAAATGATCACGCTGCTCAAAAGTCTTGAGGACTGGATGCTACCGCGGTACGAAGACATATGTCGACAGATGTCGACAGCCATATACGCAGGAGAGTCGAGGGAGGTCGTGGGCCGAGTGCAGCAGGCTGGGGAGTCGCTCATGCTCGTCGCCACGGCAATGGGGCTCGGTATGCGTTTGGGTGCGTGGGGTCATCGCGACCGCGTCGACAACCTTCCGCGGACGGCTTCCCCCTGATGATCGACGTCCTGCCCGACGGCCTCGAAACCTTCGTCGACGAGGTCGTACCGCGACTGCAGGACAAAGGACTGTTCCGCGCGACCTATCGCGGCACCACGTTGCGTGAGGACCTCGGTCTCGCACTTCCACCCACCATCTGACCAATCACCCCACACCGAGAAGGGCAGGAAACAATGCTGCAGGTTTCGCGAATCGACCTGACCGAGGCCAAGACGTTGATCGATGCGGCCACCGAACGTTCGAACGAGATCGGCGTGCCGATGTGCATCGCCGTCGTCGACGAGAGCGGCTACCTCGTCGCATTCGACCGCATGGACGACGCGAAGATCACCAGCGTGTCCATCGCGATCGACAAGGCCTTCACCGCGGCGGGCGCACGCAACACCACCGCGTTCTACGGCGGCGTGTCGCAACCCGGCGGGCTCGCCTGGGGCATCAACCAGACCAATGACGGACACTTCAACGTGATCGCCGGTGGCATTCCGATCATCGTCGACGGCCGGGTCATCGGCGGAATCGGTTTGAGCGGTGGAACTTCCGTGCAGGACGACGACGTCGCCGCCTATGCCGTCGAGCACGCGAACATCGCCGGATCGGCGTCACCCGCATCCTCCGAGGGGGCGCGCTGATGCCGGCGTCGACCACGCCTCCGACCGGCGTCATCGGGGCGGCACTCACCCCGTTCACACCCGACGGCACCGTCAACCGCGCCCGCCTCGACGATCTGCTCGACCTCCTGTCCGGGCACTGCGACGCCATCTCGGTCCTGGGCGCCGAGGTCACCGAATACCAGGTCCTCGGGCTCCGGGAGCGGCAGGAGATCCTGTCCGGAGCGCTCGACACGGTCAACAAACGCGTGCCCGTGCTCGCCGGAGTGTCACATGCGTCGGCAACCGAGGTGGTGCGCCTGGCCGAACACGCTGCCTCGGCCGGCGCTAACTTCGCCCAGGTACTCATCCCCCGTCACCCTGGCGGAAACCCGGCCAGCACAACCGATCTCGTCACCTACTTCGAGCAGATCGCCGCCGCGAGCCCGCTGCCGATCATCGCCTACCACAACCCGGGCCAGGGCACCGACGCCGACGTGGCGACGATGGTGGAGCTCAGCACGATCGACGGGATCGTCGGCTTCAAGGAGAGTTCCCGCGACCTCATCAAGATCGGCAGACTGTGCGCCGAGATCGACGAGGCCGGGCACGCCCGCTACTACACCACCATGCAGGCCCTGCTCACCACGCTGACCCTCGGCGGTTCGGGTGCCATGATGCCGCCGCCCGGGACCATTGTCGGTTCACGGGTGGTGGCCGCCTACCGCAACGGCGACCACGCTCTGGCAGCCCAGTGGCAGAAGCACTTTCGGATATTCCCGGCATTGTGGTCCAAGTACGGACTCACCACGACGATGAAGGCCGCGATGGGCGCCCTCGGCTACGACGTCGGCGCGCCGGCCGCCCCGTTCCAGCCGATGCCCGAACACGACGCCGCACGCCTGGCCCGGCACCTCGAGTCGCTCGATCTGCCTGCCGCACTACCGAATCCGGCCGCACCCGACACCGTGAAAGGTGCCACCACATGACCACGTCGACCGAGTCGCCGACGGCTGTCGACGCGCGAGAGCGCAGCGGCCGGCGCCACGCCTTCGTCGGCGCATATATGGGCTGGATGTTCGACGGCTACGAAACATTCGCGACGGTGCTTGTCGCGTCCTTCGTCGTCAACGATCTGGTCGGACCGGGCGCGGCCGGACGCAATGCGTACTACGTCGGCGGCATCCTGGCGATCACGCTCTTGTCGTGGGCGATCGGCGGCCTGGTGTCGGGTGTGCTGGCCGATCGGTTCGGCCGTCGACGCGTCATGCTGGTGTCGATCCTCTGGTATGCGATCTGTGCCGGACTGACCGCGCTCGCCCCGACCTACGGCATTCTGTTGCTGCTGCGGTTCTTCACCGGGCTGGGCATGGGCGCGGAATGGGGCGGCGGAAGCACGCTTGTCGCCGAGACCGCACCTCCGCGGCGACGTGGCCTGCGGATCGCGCTCTTGCAGAGCGGTTTCGGTGTGGGTTTCCTCATCGCGACCGGGGTATGGCAGCTGGTGAATCAGGGCAACCCCGGCGACTGGCGATGGATGTACGTGATCGGCGTGCTGCCGGCGCTGCTCACCCTCTACATCCGCCGTTCCGCCTCCGACTCCCCGCTGTGGGTCAAGGCTGATCAGCAGCGTAAGGCCGTGACCGATGCGCTGGCGTCCGGGGTGCTGGGCACCGCAGACGCGGGTGAGATCGTGCAACCCCGTCTGCGCCAACTGTTCTCCCATCCCGACTACCGGCGTCGCGTCATCATGCTCACGTTCGGGGCGCTGGCGTCGATGGTCGGCTGGTGGGCGGTGTCGACGTGGATTCCGGTGTACGCCAAGTCCATGCTGGCCGGCACCACCGGCGACATCGCCGCCTCGGTCACCCTCGTGGTGTTCGTCTACAACGCCGCCGGTGTGCTCGGATATCTCGTGAACGGATGGCTCGCCGACATCGTCGGCCGCAAGCCGGTGATCTTCGGTTACTTCGTCGCCTCGGTGGCCTTCACACCCTGCCTGTTCTTGCTGCCCGATGATCGGGCGTCCCTGATCTTCTGGTCCGCCATCAACGGCTTCTTCACCCTCGGGCAGATGACCTGGCTGGCGCTGTACCCCAGCGAGCTGTTCCCGACCAATGTCCGCGCCACCGGCATGACCCTGGTGTTCAACCTGGCGCGGTTCCCGGCCGCGATCGGCGCGCTGATCAGCGCGTCACTGATCACCGCCTTCGGCTCGATCGCGGTGGCCGCCGTCGTGATCGGTTGTATCGCCTACGGATTGGGCGTGCTGGTCACCTGGTTCCTCGGCCCGGAGACACGAGGCACCGAGCTGCCCGGCCCGACGCAGGTCGTCGCCACCGAGAAAATGAAAGAGAGCGCACATGAGTGACCGCACACGCGACACGCTCACCCGGCCACGGTCCCCGCTGGAGGATCCGGCCAGCCCGCTGTCACGGATCGCCCGCCAACCGATGATGCTCGGGCTGTTCCTGCCGACCCAGACCGGCGGATTCTCCCAGTCGTCGTATCCCCGTGACACGCGTTGGGATTTCGAGTACAACCGCAACCTCACCCAGAAGGCCGAGTCCTATGGCTTCGACTTCGTGTTCGGCCTCCAGCAGTGGGTCAAGAAGGGCGGTTTCGGCGGCGAGACCAACTATCGGGAGAACTTCCTGGACCCGTTCATCTCCACGGTCGCCCTCGCGCCCGTGACGAGCCGGATCATCACCATCTCGACGGTCCACGTCCTGTACGGGTCGTGGCATCCGCTGCACCTGGCCAGGTTCGCCGCCACCGCCGATCACATCGCCCAGGGACGCTTCGGGCTCAACATCGTGACCGGTTACGATGCCCGCGAACCACTCATGTTCGGGATGAACCGCATCGAGCACGACGAAAGATACCGGCGGGCAGACGAGTTCACGTCGGTGATGGAAGATCTGTGGGCCGGCGACGAGGACCTGACCTTCCGCGGCACGTGGTATGAGCTGCAGGACGCCTACGTTTCTCCTCGTCCCACGTTCGGCCGGCCGATCATGGTGTCGGCCAGCGCTTCTGCGGCCGGCTTCGACTTCGCGGCCGACCATTCCGACATCGTCTTCACCTCCAGCCGGTCGGGGGCGCCGTACGATGATGCCATGAAGTCGTTGCCGGGCATCGCCTCCGAGATCGATGCTGCCTTCACCCGGACGCAACGGCCGCACAAGACGATCGTCTTCCCGATGGTGATCTGCCGCGAGACGAGAGAAGAGGCCTACGCCTACCGGGACCGGATCGTGGCGCAGGCCGACAAGGCGTCGATCGTCAACTACGACGCCCGTCACAAAGCCGGTGACGCGCAGGGCTGGCCCGAACATGTACCGGCCGACCGCGTCCTGGGCGGCCACGTACAGATCATCGGCAGTCCGACCGACGTCGCCGACCAGATCGAAGGCCTGCACGCCGCCGGCATCGACGGCGTGCAACTCGGGTTCTACGACTACGGACCGGAACTGGACTTCTTCGCCGAAGCGGTACTGCCGATCCTCACCGCCCGCGGTCTCCGCATCCCGGACCCGGTGGTGACGACATGAACGGAGCAGACACGGTGGACCAGTTCGTCCGACTTCACCATGAGGGCGCGGCCAGCACGATCACCCTCGCGAACCCGGCGCGCAGCAACACGCTGACCTACGCCGCGATGAACCAGCTGATCGACGCCCTGCGCGCAGTACACGAGCGACGGCCGGTGCTGCTGGAGATCCGAGCCGACGGCGATGATTTCTGCCTGGGACGCGATCAGGGCGAAAAGCCCGAAGGAATCACCAAAGCACAGTCCCTGCAATTGATCCTGGTCGCCAACGACCTCCTGCGAACCTTCGAAGGCGTCAGCGTGTGCGTCGTCCAGGGCCGAGCACTCGGCTTCGGCAGCGGGTTGGCGGTGCAGAGTGACATCACCATCGCCGCCGAGAGCGCCGTGCTCGGCTTCGACGAGGTCGCGCACGGGCTCGCCCCACTCGTCGTCGCGGAGTACCTGCCGCCGTTGGTCGGACCGAGAGCAACCGCCGACCTCGTGTTCACCGGACGCCCGATGCCGGCAGAAGAAGCGCTGCGGATCGGCCTCGTCAGTCGAGTCGTCCCGGATGCGGCGCTGGCCGACGAGGCCGCTGCCCTCTCCGAAGGCCTCCTCGCCACCGAGCCCGGAGCGCTGCGCCTGCTCAAGAGCTACTCCACACGGCTGCAACGCGGAGAACTCGACGACCCGCCCACCCAGGCCGTCGCGGAACTCGACAGCTGGCTCAGTGCCGGCCGGCCGGCGTTTCCGGGGGTGTGATGCTCGCCGGATTGATGAAATACATCCGTGTGATTCTGTGAGGTCGGCTGTCAGCTGTGTGCAGACAGCAGTCGAGCGCCTATCGTGGGTAGCTAGCCTGCGCGTATGGGCAAGTTGGAACGCACGCTGGCCACCATGCGTTCTAGTCCGAGTGGTGTTCGATATGACGACCTCATGCACGTGTGTCGCCGGTACTTTGGTGCCCCTCGGCAGTCGGGCGGCAGCCACGCAGTGTTCAAGATGCCTTGGGCGGGCGACCCGAGAGTGAACATACAGAAGAACAAGGATGGAACCGCGAAGGCCTACCAGGTAAGGCAGGTTCTCGCGGCGGTGAAATGGTACGAGCAGGATGGACACGAAGATGTCAGTTGAAACGATCCCCAACTCTCGGCCCGAGTTCTTGGTCAGCTATTCCAACGAGGATGAGGAGTGGGTTGCCACCAGCCCCAGCTTCCCGTCGCTCTCTTGGCTTGCGGACACTCCGAACGATGCCGTGGAGGGGCTCGCGCAGCTCATCGGGGATGTACTCACCGACCTCCGCAAAGAGGCAGTCGAGCAGACGCGCGATCGGCGAGTGTTCTAGTCCCACCGAGTGTTCTAGTCCCGCAATGACGAAAGCCGCCCCTGATCCACTTCGGATCAGGGGCGGCGGCGTTTGATGGCGCACTGTCGGTCAAGTACGACGCAACCGATCAAGCCTTCTCCCCAAACACGCTATGCCGCACTCTATTCGGTAACGAACGGTGGCACCCACGTATGCGCGTTCGGACCAGAAGATGTCCTCGATCCCGCCGGTTCCAACAGTGGACCCCGCCGGCACATCCCCAGCACCTCACCCCCTCGCGATCGACACCCCGCAGATCCGCGTTAGAGATGCAACGTCGCCGAAGGATGAGCCGTAGCCGTGCAGTTGGCCATTCTGGCACTCGACAGACGCGTCGATCGCGGCGAGGATGAGGACCACTGCCCGGGAACGGCGGCACATCACCTCGATCAACCCCATCACCTCGATCAACCGCATCACCTCGATCAAAGGAGCCCCATGGCCTCGTTCGACGCACTGCTCGCCTCGCTGCCGCGGGGAGCGTGGATCGGTGGCGAGCCGCGGCCGGCATCTTCTGGCGCCACGTTCGACGTGCTCAATCCGGCGACCGGGGAGAGTCTTCTCGCCGTCGCCGACTCCTCGGTCGAGGACGCCCTCACCGCGGTCGAGCGCTCCGCAGACGTCGCCGCCGAGTGGGCGGCCACTCCCCCGCGCGTCCGTGCGGACATCCTGCGCCGCGCGTTCGACCTCGTCACCGCCCGCAAGGACGAGTTCGCCCAGACGATCACCTTGGAGATGGGCAAGCCGCTGCGCGAGAGTCTCGGTGAGGTCGCCTACGGTGCGGAGTTCCTGCGGTGGTTCTCCGAGGAAGCCGTCCGGATCAACGGCCGGACGACCACCGCACCGTCGGGCGCCGGGAACATCGTCGTCACCAAAGAGCCGGTGGGCCTGTGCCTGGCCGTGACCCCATGGAACTTCCCGCTCGCGATGGGCACCCGCAAGATCGGCCCGGCACTGGCGGCCGGCTGCACGATGATCGTCAAACCGTCCGAGGACGCTCCGCTGACCATGCTGCTGCTGGCGGCGACGTTCGCCGAAGCCGGCCTGCCGGCCGGTGTGCTCTCGGTGCTGCCGACGATGAACGCCGTCGACGTCGTCGCCACCCTGATGCGCCACCCGCTCCTGCGGAAGATCTCGTTCACCGGGTCGACGCAGGTGGGCCGCAAGCTCATCGAACAGTCCGCCAACCAGGTGCTGCGCGTGTCGATGGAGCTCGGCGGCAACGCCCCGTTCCTGGTGTTCGACGACGCCGACCTCGACGCCGCCGTCGAAGGCGCGATCGCCGCGAAGATGCGCAACGGCGGCGAGGCCTGCACCGCGGCCAACCGCATCCTCGTGCAGAACGGCGTCCGCGAGGAGTTCACGTCGAGACTCGCCGACCGCATCGCCGCGATGACGGTCGGGGCGGGCTGGGACGAGTCCACCATCGTCGGCCCGATGGTCAACGACCGCCAGCGCGATCGCATCGCACGCCTCGTCGACGACGCAGCCGACCGTGGCGCGCGAATCCGGACCGGCGGTGCCGTCGTCGACGGCCCCGGATCGTTCTATGCCCCGACCGTCCTCGACGCCATCCCGGCGGGAAGCGCGATTCTCTCCGAGGAGATCTTCGGTCCGGTGGCCGCGATCGTCGGATTCGAGACCGAAGACGAGGGCATCGCGCTGGCGAACAGCACCGAGTACGGTCTGGCCGCCTACTTCTACTCCACGGATCTCGCTCGGGTCCAACGGGTTTCGCGCAGGCTCGAATCAGGAATGGTCGGCGTGAACCGGGGCGTCATCTCCGATGCGGCCGCCCCGTTCGGCGGGGTCAAGGCGTCGGGCAACGGGTCCGAGGGCGGCACCGAGGGCATCCACGAATACCTGAACACGAAGTACATCGCGTTGCCGCCGTCGCTCTGACCCGTCCCGCCAGAAGCGTCCCCACACCCGCCAACCCATTCAGAAAGCAAGGTGTCCCATGGCTCCGCTCCGCTCGTCCGTGCTCGTCGACCGCAGCGCCGACGCCGTGTGGCAGGTGATCCGAGACGTCCCGAACATCAGCCGGTGGTTTCCCGGAATGCTGTCGTCGGGCGGCGACATGAAGCAGCGCACCGTCGTCCTCACCGACGGCAGCACACTCATCGAGGAGATCGTGACCCTCGATGGCGGGCTGCGCCGCATGCAGTACCGCACCGTCGGCGGTGATCTGCCGATCCGGAATCACCTCGGAACGGTCGACGTCTTCGAGATCGACGACGACCGTGCACTCGTCGCCTACAGCACCGAGATCGTGTTCCGGCGGAAACAGCTCATCCATCGTGATGTAGGTCGGCGTCCATTCGGTTGCACGTGCGAGGTCGTACCACTCGCTGCGCTCGAGAAGTGCCATGTGCGTTTGCCTTTCATTGGGCTGTGGCGCGGGCGGGTGCCCGCTGTCGGTCAGGGATTTCGTGGGCAACTTCGGTGGTGCCGGGGGGGTGGTTCAGCGTGGCGAGTCAGCTGCCGTGGAACGAGCCGAGCGGCCCTTCGCCGCCCGGGTAGCAGAAGGTGATGTCGGGCGAATAGAAGCCGAAGGTCACTTCCAGCGGGTCGGCCGGACGAAGTGCGTACACGTCGTGGCTCGGGTCGAGGAATTCGAGGGATTCGACGGCGAAACCGCCGTGCGAATCCATCACGAACGGGTAGCGCCCGCTGATGAACTCCTGCGTTTCGGGATCGCGGGTGATGTAGCGGAGCTGGCCGGTCCCGCGGGCGAGGGAGTCGTCAAAACGCGCGGTCGTGCGGATGACCGGACGGCCGTCGATGCTGGTCGTCGCGACGATGCGGCCGCCGTCGGCCTCCAGCGTCGTGTTGCCCGGCGACGCCGGAACCCCACGCTCTTCGGCGTATCGGTTCATCGACTCGGAGCTGTTGAAGTAGTGCGTCCACCACCGGGCCGGGGTCCCGGCCTCGGTGTCGAGGCCGGCCAGATCTGCACCGAGGTAGGTCAGCGAGTAGACGCCGAAGCCGTCGACGGCCTCGGCCCCGTTCGAGGTCTGGCCGGCGTCGCGGATCAGGTACTGGTTCATGTAGACGGCACCGTCGGTCCGCGGCGTCAGACCGTCCGGGACGAGCGCTGCCGCCGCCTCCTTGTCCGCCGGAATCCACACCAGGTACAGCATCTCGCTGTTCGCGATCAGCTGGGGCGCATGCAGCGCGCTTGTCGGGGTCATCGATCACTCCATGTCGTGTGCCAGATCGGGTGACACACATCATGTGTTGATCACGCAGGGGTGAGGTACTGCGCACATTGGACATTCCGGCTGACCCACTTGTACATCTGCGTCCGAAGGGGTGATCGGCCGGCCGAATCAGGTCAAAAACGGTGCCGCACAGCATATTTGTTAAATCCGCGTGTCGGTCGTTTTACCTTGCCGTATGGTACGGAACCGCGCCTCGCCGCGTCGGCGTCGTCGGGGGCGGTGGTGGAGCGCGACGGGGTCGACGCGGCCGGCTGGGTGGCGCATGAAGCCGACTGCAGCTCGGTCGCAGTCCGGGCGACGACCACCGCATCGACCGCGCCGCCCGTTTTCAGTCATTCCTGAAGTATCGTTTCGCCGCGACCTGGGGTTCTGTGGCCGCGCTACTCCGCGCATGACTGGAAACAGTCGAGCCCGAGCGCAGGCGGCCGGCCGACACCGCAAAGGCCATCCGCGAATGGCGGTCCAAGCTCTGACTGACATCGACAGCCATCGAGTATGTGATCTACCCTGTGATCGAGAGGTGATCACATGACATCAGCACATCCCCGTCCCGATCTCGCCGCCTACAACGACGCAGCACGGATGTCTCAGCCCGAACTCGTCGCTGCCCTGCGCGACTTGCTCGGCGCGAGGCTTGTCGCCTACCTGGGCCGGGTCAAGGAAACCCGTGCGGTCCGGCAGTGGGCTGAGGGCACCCGCACCATCGCCAATCCGGAGGACGTCGAACGGCTCCGTATCGCCTACCGAGCCGCCCGGCTGATCGCCGCACGTGACACCACAGCTGTTGCACAAGCCTGGTTTCAGGGCCTCAACCCCGTCCTCGACGACCGCGCGCCTGCCCTTCTGCTGCGCGACGGGGAACTCGCCGACGTCGGACCGATGGTTCTCGCCGCTGCCCGACAATTCGCCGCGGTCGGGTGAAGCAACCACGGCACTCGGTGATCACCACTCCGCGCGGGCCGATCATCGCGACTATCCGCACCGGCACGCCCATCCACCGGGTCGGGTACACCCCACAGCCGTGGGAATGGACGCCATAGGAGTATGCCACCAACGGTCGATTCGCCGGCCGCTGGGATGATCCCGACGGACTGTGGCGCACCCTCTACTGCGCGGACACTCCCCTCGCCTGCTACCTCGAGGTTCTCGCATTCGCTCGCCCCAGCCCTCAGATTGTCGCGGATCTCAACGAGATCGCGGTGGACGACGAGGACGAGTTGCAATACCCGACCCTGCCCCCAGGGCAACTCCCACCATCATGGTGCGATGCTCGGATGCTCGGACAAGGCTCTCTGACAGGACGTTTCGCGGTCCCGGCTGCCCCCGATAGTCTTGCCACCCTGCGCGTGCTGTTCCGGTCCATGGCAATCCGACGCGGGTTGGACGACCTCGATACGGCCGCACTCCGCGACGGGCGGCCGCGCGAACTCACTCAAGCCATCTCACGCGGGATCTACGGCCTATCCGATCACGGCGACGTGGCCGTCAACGGCATCGAGTTCGAGTCGCGGCACGGCGACAACCTATGCATGTGGGCGATCTACGAGCGCGCCACAGACCCTGAGGTCAGCCCACACGTCACGGTTCTCGAACACATCCACATCAATCCTGGGGACCCGAACCTCATCCGCGCGATGGCACTTCTCGGCCTTGAGTGGTCGAGCTCGTAGCTGGCCATGAAAGCCGTCGAGGCGGAGCGTAGAGCTCGATATCGGTTGCTTTTGGCTGCGGCGGCACGGGATCACATCGCCTCCTTGATTCCGCGCCGGATGAGCCAGACATTCGCCGGCCACGCCGTGGCGAAGCCCAGCAGCATCCCGATCTGCATCATGAACCAGTACGTGGCCTCGACGGGGTGCAGGTGCGGATGCGTGAAGAACACGGTGCTGACGAGGATCATCCAGATGAACAGCCCCACCTCGAAAGCCGTGAGCGAGAGGATGTCTGCCTTGGCCGCGGCGATCAGCCCGTCGCGGAGTCCGAGCTTTCGCATGGGCGCGATCGCCGCATACTGGAACAGGATTCCCAGTAGGAGGGCGAGCACATAGTCGCCGATCAGTTCCGGGATGAGGGCGCTACCGGCCACCTGGAGGCCCAGCGCGAACACCACGAAGGCGGCGATGATGTCGCCGAGCGTGCATCCGGCGCCACAGTGACTGACGCCCAACCCAATTGAGGCCCAATGCGGCTTGTCGGGTGGTTGGTCCACGTCATGGCGACGCTTCCACCGGTCGGTCATGGGTCGTCCGAATCGGAGGTACGCCCACACCGCGACCGGGCCTGCGTACAGGGCTGTGACCGGCCAAACGGCCTCCATGATCCGCATCGGCTGCCGGTACCCGAGGAGGTAGGTGTCGGCCAGGATCGCGACCGCGCACAGACCGGCGATGGACAGCGACATCACGGCGAGGATCGAAAGCCACTGCGGTGTCATCGACTCCTGTCCTCGCTCGAGCTGCTCGTCGGCGTCCTTGTACCGAGCGACTCGCTCAGATCACCGTCGGCCGTGGCTCCGGGTCTGGTTGGGGCGGCGCGGGCGGCGCCGGCTGTGGTTCGGGGGTGGGTACCGGAATCGGCGGTTCCGGTGGCGGCTCCGGGATGGGCTCGGGCGCCGGAGTCGGCTGCGGCGGTGGCGGTGGGTTGGGAACTGGCTGGTTCATCGGGACTCCTCACGTAAATGACGTGGTCACCGAGGTCGAGGCGCACATCGTCCGACCTCGGGCGGCTCCGGGCTGGACCTTGATCCCGACGCTACGCCTGCGAGCCACCATCGACCAGTAACGCCCATTTTCAGTCATTCCGCAAAGTACCGGCGGCCGACGACCTGGGGTTTTGCCGATTTGCTACTTCGGGAATGACTGAAAACGGGCGGGCATCGGGTCGGTAGGGCCGCACAGCCGATCAACTCTGACCTGCGGCCTCGACGATCAGGATGTCGAGTTCGAGGTGTCGGGGCTGGCGACAGGACCGACACCCAGGAGCGATCGACGCGAGTTACGTAGTGCCGCACCACTTTCGACCACGCCGATGAGCGCAGCATCGGCGAGGCGGACGGCGGTCGACCCGGCACTCACCACAGGTCGTAGCCGACGTTGACGTTCGGGTATCCGGTGTCGATGTGGGCGTCGATGAAGTAGTGACCGCCCGAGAGGCCGGTCATGTCGGTGTTGACGTCGCCGCGCACATTCTCGATGTTGTAGGTGGCCGTCGGACCGAAGGCGCCGACCCGGTAGTTGACGAAGACGGTCTCGTAAGGGCTCGACGGCGCATTCGACACGATGGTCTCCGAGGCGCCCGGGGCCAGCGACAGGTGCGGCGCCTGCACCCACTGCCCGGTACCGGGATTGGCACCGGCCAGCCATTCGGTGCGGTCGGTGTGGTTGGTCAGGGTCATCGCGACCGTCGGCTCGCCGGGGTGCTGACCGGAACCGTGCCGGCGGAGGCGAGCCCGGCGCCGGCGACGGCGAGTGCGGCCGCGATTCCGGTGCCGGCGAGAACGGCGACGGTGCGGTTCTTGGTGCTCTTCGAGATGGTCATGGCGTGCTCCTGATCTGGCGGAGTCCGGGTCCCGTTGTGGGGCTTGGGCTGCGGTGTCTTTCTGACACCACTGACTCTGCCCCCGACGGGCACGATGCGGACTCCGCCGACCGGCGGTCTTGCCGGTGGATCTCCGCCTCCCCTGATCGGGGGATCGGCGGGCGCTACCGAATTCGGGTGCCCCGCTACTGCGCCGGACTCACCACCCCGCCGGAGAGCACGCGGTAGGCGTAGGTGGACGCGATCAGCGTGACGGGCCCGGTCACCAGCAGCCCGACGAGGCACAGCACCGCGCCGACGATGTTCAGCAGCACCACGACGATCGCCAGCAACAGCAGGGTGCCGACGTTCTTCGACGTCAACTCGAAGCTCCCCTTGATGGCGTCGGTGGCCGAGAGGTCACGGTCGATCGCGAAAGCCAAGGTGTACCAGAGCAAGAACGTCGCGATGAGGCCCGGGATGATGATCAGGATGAAGCCGATGGTCGTGATGGCCCACACGAGGATCGCCGCGAGGAACACCTGTGCGAGGTTGTTCCAGTTGAAGAAGTCGCCGAAGGCTGGTTTCCGTCCGTCGAGTTCATTGAGCGCTCCGCGGGTGAACGCGGCCTCCACGAGCACGCTCAAGATCCCCGACACCAGCGACGCGACGATGCTCTGTCCGTTGAAGACCGAGTCGTAGTGGAATCCGCGCACTGCACCGTTGATCAGACCGACGACGACAAAAGTGATGAGCGTGAACAGAATCCAGTTGCCTGCGTTGGCCTTGTACTTGTTCCAGCCGTAGGTCAGGGCGACGCCGATCTCGAGTTGCGGCGGTGGCGGGGCGTACCCGGGAACCGCGTTCGGCGGCGGGCCCTGCCAGCCCTGCGGGGGAACGTATCCGCCGCCCGGCGGCGCATACCCCGGATTCTGCGGATCCTCATCCGGATTCGGTGGGCGGCCGGGGTCGTCGGGCGTACTGGTCATGACACTCCTCGGTGTTGGCGCTATGTGCCAGCGACAGTGACACGTGCCGGGCGGGAAGGCAATGGTGGGAACCGGGACAGTCCTATCGCCGACCTATCGCCGAGCAGATCGGATCGATCGCCTCGGCTCAGTTGGTTCCGAGGATCTCGCGGCATTCGTCTGCGGAATGCGTTTGCAGGCAATCCGTCCACTCGCGCTGATCGTCGGCCCACGGGTGTCGCGGGGTCTGGCCGGTGTTGGGAACCCATTGATAGTTGTCGCACACGATGGCGGTGCCGTTCGCGTCGGTGGCGGTGCGTCCGATGTCCGCACCGATGCAGGAATCGCCGAGGCCAGGTGCCGACGGCGTCTGTGCCTGCGACAGCGCAGGATTCGGGGCCAGATCCGGGTCGCGAGACCACGCTCCGCCGTCCGTGCCCTGCAGACGCGCGCAGTAGGCGGCGGCGCCATCAGCAAACACCGCGACGGCACCGCGCGAAGCGCACAGGGCGCCCTCGGTGACGACAGGTAGTGCCTCGGTAGTCGTCGCGGCAGGAGTGGTCGGCGGCGGCGTGACGGGTGCCGCACTGCTCGTCGTCGGCGATGAGGGGGCGACGTACTCGGTGACCGTCGACCTTGGTGATGACGGCGACCGCTGGGTGTGCGACGCACAGCCGGCAATCGGCACGAGCAATACTGCGAAGGCGGCGACCGCGACGATGCGCTTCATTGCACTCCTCGGCCGGACTGTTCCGGCACTACGGGTGTCAGAACCATAGTTGACGGACGCCCGATCAAGCACGAATCTCCGAGATTCTCGTCCAATGGTGTGCCCCAACGCCCTCACCGGACAAACTTGTCCACCATGCGCGCACCCGATCTGTTCCACGCCCTCGTCTTGCTGAATCTGCTCTTCGCATGCGGGCTGTGGACACTGCTCCGGCCGAGCGGCCGGGCGGCATTGGTACTCATCGTCGTCGGTATTGCGTGGGTGATCTGGAACAAGCCGCTGGAAGGGTCGACGATGATCCGCATCACCGACCGGCATGGGATCACCGAGGCGGATCTGCTGTCGCTCGTCGCCCTCTGGATCGCCTTCTGGGCGTGTACCCGCGCGTATCGACGAGCGCCCACCCGCAACGACGTTTGACGCGCAGGCAAACCGACGACAGGCCGACCGCCGAATAGCATGACCGGGTGGACTCGCCTGACCGACCGCCGCGCTCGCTGTCGCGCGGCATCCGACGACGTGATGTCCTGCGGCTCGGGACGCTCGGCACGGTCGGATTGGTGGCCGCATGCGCGTCGGACCGGCAGGTGACACCCGCACCGGCGACGCCGCCACCGGCACTACGACCGTGGGGTGCGTTCATCCCGTCGGTGCTGCCCGCCGCGGGCTCGACCCGTTCACCGCTGCAGCAACTCGCCACCATGGCCGGCGCGCCCCCGAAATACGTGCACCGCTTTGCCGCGATCGGCGACCCGGTGCCGACCGCAGAACTCGACGCGATCGCCACCACCGGCGCGACACCACTGCTCACCCTGGAGCCGTGGCGACCCGACGGCGGCGTCGACCAGCCCGACCACTCCCTCGCGCGCATCGCCGCGGGTGCGTTCGACACCCAATTCGCCAGCTGGGCAGACGGTCTCGCGTCGTGGGGCAAACCGGTGCTGTTGCGGTTCGCGCAGGAGATGAACGGCACCTGGTATCCGTGGTCGATCGGCGTCAACGGCAACACGGCCGCCGACTATCGCGCCGCCTGGGCGCGGATGCACTCGGTCATGCACGAGGCCCGCATACCTTCGGTGCAGTTCGTCTGGGCGCCAAACGTTCTCACTCCCGGTACCAATCCGTTCGCCGATGCCTATCCCGGTTCCGACCTCGTCGACGTACTCGGGCTGGACGGATACAACTGGGGCGAGCAGCCCGGCCACCACTGGCAGGCGGCGACCGACCTCTTTGCGCCGAGCCTCGACGCGCTGCGCGAGATCGACGGCACACACCCCATCCTCGTCACCGAGGTCGCCTCCGCCGACGGCCCCTCCCCCGAGGACAAGGCCGGCTGGATTCGAGACTTCTTCACCCTCATCCAAAGTCAGTCACGCGTCGAAGGTTTCGTCTGGTTCCAGATGGACAAAGAACGCGACTGGCGCTTCAACTCGACTCCGGCAAGTACCGCCGCCTTCCGTGCCGGCGTCGCCGGCTTGGGACTCCGGTAGCGGCGAGCGCTGTCCGCGAGGATTTGCGATATCTGTTCACTGAAGTGACGAAAGTGTTTGTCGCCCTTGCTAATAACTCGTCGAACACTTGCGCGTCGAACAAATTTTCTGCTACACTGGACTTATCGCAAGATCATCCAGGGGGGAATCCATGATCGACGCCACCACTCTTTCCGCCGAACTGTACGGGCACCTCATCGCCCAACTCGACGACCGTGCTTACAGTCCAGACCTCACCTCACGTGAAGCGTTCGCCGCGATGCAGCAACTGAACACGTTGCGCAACATGCTCGATCACTACGCGGCGAAACTGACCGGCGAGTTCGACCGCCTCAACATGACCGCACCCCAAGGCCGATCGGTGCGAGAACTGTTGATCTCCATGGGATTCGCCCCGGCCGTCGCGGGCCGGCT
The DNA here is from genome assembly GCF_049847065.1 of Gordonia sp. DT219. Lineage (NCBI taxonomy): Bacteria > Bacillati > Actinomycetota > Actinomycetes > Mycobacteriales > Gordoniaceae > Gordonia > Gordonia sp. DT219. The sequence goes on from NZ_JBNCNR010000009.1 coordinate 25,381, forward strand.
CGTTCGCATCGGCACCACCGACAACATCGACGGACTCCATAAGCACAGCGCCTACGGGTCAGTGTCCCTCGACCACGCCGACGCCATCGTCCGCGGACTCACCCACATCGCCTCCCGCGCCGGCGAACCCGTCACCCCCGAGCAACGCCGCGACCACACCCGCGCCCTCGTCTCCCAAGCACTGTCCGGGATGAGTCCCGCCGAAATCGGCAAGCACGCACACCAACTCGGCAACATTCTTGCCGATGACACCGGCGGTACGCCTGCCGCCGAAGACAAGACCGTCAACGAACTCGGCTACCACAAGACCAGCGACGGCCGGCTCGACGTGCGCGCGAATCTCGATGCGGTCGCCGGGGAGAAACTCCACAGCCTCGTCGAAACACTGTCCGCGCCAAAGCCTCAACCCGACGGCTCGCACGATCCGCGGCCGGTCGAACGGAAACGTGCTGATGCTCTCGAAACCATCCTCGAACTTGCCCAGAAGGGTCTTGCCGACGAGACCGTGTCCTGCAAGCCGACCGGTGGGGTGCTGTTGACGATCCCCGCCGACACACCGAAGCTTTCCGCACTCGAGTTCATGGGATCGGTCACGCCCGCCACCGCGAAAACACTGGGCTGTGATGCCGGAGTCACCGTGGTCATCGTCGACGACGACGAAGTGCCGTTGAACGTCGGACGCGAAAAGCGGCTGTTCACCCCGGCACAGCGAAAAGCGTTGCTACTCCGGGACAAATGCTGCATCAAGTGCGGCGCGCCCGCCTCGCGCACGCAGGCGCACCATTTGCGGCATTGGGCTGACGGTGGCCCCACCGACCTCGACAACGGATGCCTCCTGTGCACCAGCTGCCACCACGACGTCCACGATAGTGGGTGGGACGTGATCATCGGCTTCGATCGTCACCCGTGGCTCATCCCACCCGCCGCGGTCGACCCCAAACGACGACCGTTACCGGCCTACAACCGGCGCACCCTACGCCTCGACAGCGCCGCCTGACAACCGCCGCCTGACACTCGCCGCCTGATCACACCCGCCTCCTGACCATACTTCTACGGAAGTAGCTGTGTACCTTGATAATTCCATAGTGACGCCCTACCGGGCGTTGTAGTCGAAGCGCCGACGATCCAGTTGCCGGGTCAATTCCGGTTCGAGGACCTTCGCCGCGGTCGCGGTCAGATGCGACTCGTCCCGGTAGAAGAGGATCTTGTTACGCGCCGGCACGCACGTATCGCCGTCGCAGAGAAGGCTGTTCACGCTCAGGGTGACGATGTCACGGTCACGCCCGCGTGCCTGCTCGGTGAGGATCGGTTCGTGGCGGACCACATCGTCGAGCCGAAAGTTGCAGCGCGTCCAGTCGTCCAGCGCACCCGACATGCAGTCGGCGATCTGGAAGTTCGGATACGGGGTGTCGGCGATATAGACCAGGCGCGCACCGGTGCCGCGCAGCACCGCAAGCGTGTCGTCCCACGCCTGCGCCGACTCGTCATAGTCGGGGACGTAGGTCGACAGGGACGAGAAGATGACGATCTTCGGTGCGAGCGCGGCAATCTGGTGCAGTGAGTCTTCCCGCCAGCGGACGCAATCGGCGGCGTTGAACGGATCGGGCCGGTGTGTCCGTGGGCGCAGGTTCTGCGCCGGACACGCCGCCTTGGTGAACTGGTAGATCCGCCAGTTGTGCGCAGTACCGATGGCGCGCAACGTCTCCGCCCACTGCTCGGCATGCGAGTCGCCGAACAGCACCACCGGGATACCGTCACCGGGGCCGAATGCACACTCGCGGCCCGGCCCGTAGTCGCCGACCGGCACCAGGCATTCGGTGGGCGACGGCCGGTCGTCGTACGCCTGGAACGGATTCGGCACCACCGGACCCGACGTGGCACCACTCTCCTGCCCGAACACCGACTGGTAGCTCAGGGCGGCGTTGCTGACGGTGTCGCCGCTCGCCACCTTGACGGTGATCACACCAGCAGTCATCGACACGGCCAGCCCGATCACCAGTCCGATGACACCGACCGAGATGGACGCCGAATGGTTGCGTCGCAGTTCGGCATTGGCGATGAGCGGTTCCTCGAAGAACAGCGTCGAGGCGATCGCGATCAGCAACGCCACCCCGGTCACCGCCAGCAACGCCGGCCATGCCGTGCTCCCCGTCTGCGTCTCGAACAGCACCAGCGCCGGCCAATGCCACAGATACCAGGAGTAGGACACGCGGCCGAGGAACCGCATCGGCGGCACCGACAACAGAAATCCGGCCGTGAACGCATTACCCGCGCGGGTGCCGACGTCGGCCGGAATCACCTGGCCCGACAGGATGATCAGCGCCGTCGAGATCGTGGGCAGCAGTGCGGCCGCGCCCGGATACGGCGTGGTCGCGGTGATCAGGACCGCCGACGCGACGAGCCCGGCGATGCCTACCCAGCCCAGCAGCGCCGCAACGATTCGGGTCGGCGCGGTGCGGCGTGCGGCACCGATCAGGATCGGCTCGGCGACGGCGAGCAGCCCACCGACCCCGAACTGCCAGACGCGGGTATAGGTCGCCATGTAGGCGGTGGCCGGGTCGACCGGGGTGAGCCGGATCGCCCAGATCAGCGAGCCGACGGTGAGGGCCGCAACCACCAGACCGATCGACGACCGGACCGATAGATGGTGCCGTAGCGGGGTTCTCGCCACCAGGATCGCTGCGGCGAAGATGATCATCGGCCACACGAGGTAGAGCTGCTCCTCGATGGCCAGCGACCAGAAGTGGGTGGCGAGGCTGCCGTCGATGGCGCCGGCGAGGTAGTCGGCGTTCTGGGCGATGAAATGCCAGTTGGCCAGATTCGCTGCGGCGGCAAGCAGATCGAGGGATTGTTTGAACACCCGCAACAGCGGCATCGTGAGGGCGGCGCCGATCAACGACACCACGATCACCAGCGCCGCAGCCGGAATGATGCGGCGGCAGCGTCGCGCGTAGAAACCCTTGAACGACACCGTGCCGGTCTTCTCGAATTCGCGGATCAGCAGTCCGGTGATGAGGAATCCGGAGATGACGAAGAAGATGTCGACGCCGACGAATCCGCCGTCGAGTCCCGGAATCCGGGCGTGAAAGAGCACCACCAAAAGCACCGCGACACCACGCAGTCCGGCGACGTCGGTGAAGAAGGTCGACGTGTGCGGTCGGGTCACGACGCCGTCCACGGGAGCATGATGTCGAACACGCCCAGCGCGAGCGCGGCGACGAACGCGATCGCCACGGTGTAGCCGACGACCTCCCACCCCGAGATCCGGTTCCAGTTGGGTGCGGTTGGCCGACGCTCGGTCACCGACGGCCGCGGCAACCGATCCGGCGCGTCCGGCTGATCGGCGGGCAGGGCACCAACGTCCAGCACGTCAGCGGGCAGCACGTCGGCGTCGTCCACCGCAACCCCGCCCGGGCGCACGCGAGCCACCAGCACCCGCACGAACTCGATGAGCAGCGGCACCGCGAGATAACTGTAGGCGCAGGCGAATCCGATCATCATCCAGAACGCGGGCAGACCGTCGGCGCGGACGTCGACGAATGCGAACAGCCAGAACCCGACGAGCGACGCCCCCAGCGACACCGCACCCAGCGCGCTGATCGACCGCGCCAGCGAATTGCTGGTGCCGACCGCTCCGGTGGGCACCCATCCGATTTCGCGGCCGAACAGCTTGTGGACGATCGCGACGGTGTGGGCGAACCCGTAGGCCATCTGGATGCGCAGCACCTCGAACCGCCAGCGACTGCGTGACACCAGCGGGAACATCACCAGGTACACCCACAACCCGAACAGGAACGGCACGAGCTGCGCGGGCCGGATGTCGTCGGGGAACGCGATCAGCATGATGATGCCGGGCAGAAACACCATGAAGACGTTCATCGCGGTCGTCAGGTAGTAGAAGACGCCCGCCGAGTGCGCCAGCGCCTGGCGCAGCGTCATCGGCCGATAGTCTTGCGGCAAAACGGGATTGTGTGCCCGCGACAGTGAGCCCATGCACCAGCGGTACTGCTGGTTGAGAAACCCCGCGAGGTCGGTGGGGCACAGTCCCCGCGACAGCACCACCGGCACGTACCGGATGCGGTAGCCGGCCTGTTGCAGGTGATGACCGGTGTGGAGGTCCTCGCTGTGCTCGATCGGCGCGAATCCGCCGACGTGCGCCAGCGCCGAGCGGCGGTAGAGTGCCGATGTCCCAACACAATTGGCCGCGTCGATCTGGTCCCGCGACGGCAGCACCCAGCGGTAGAAGAACTCCTGCGTGGCTCCGGCGGTGCGCTGGATCCAGCCCATCTGTTCGGTGGTGGCGAAGGTCTGCGGGCTCTGCACGATGGCCACCTGCGGGTCGTCGAGGTAAGGCATCAGGTGCGCGAGAAAGTCGGGGCGCGGGCAGAAGTCGGCGTCGAAGATCACCACCACGTCGCCGTCGGTCCGGTCGAACGCGTACCGCAGGTTCCCGGCCTTGCGCAGATGCCCGCGGTCGGGCCGCACCCGATAGGCGAAGCCGAACTCGGCGGCCAGGCCGGCCACGGCCGGGGATGCGGCGTCGTCGAGGACGTGCACGCGCAGCACGCCCGGCCAGCCGAGCGCTGCCACGTGACGGTAGGTGTTGCGCAGAATGGCGAGGCTCTCCCCGCATGTCGGCAGGAACACGTCCACCGACGCGAACTGTCCGCCGTCGGGATGCCATGTCGCGGCGAGCTGTTGGTGTGTGCGCCAGGTCACGCGCCGCCGGTACAGGCCGGTCACCAACGACAGCGCGGTCCCCACCGCGTTCACGACGAGCACGATCAGCGCCGGCCACAACGCCGGGTGTGCGGTCGCGAAGGCCGTCAGCGACCATGCCGCCAATCCGAACGCGACGAGCAGCACGAGCTGAATCCAGCGCATCTGCGGGCCGAGATATTCGTAGATCTCGTCGTCGGCGGGCGGGGAGATCACCTGGGCCGCGGGCGGCGGGGGCGGGGTGCTCGCCCGGCGACGCGGTGTCGGGATCGCGTCTCCGAGAGTCACTTGCACCCGTACAGAATCGAGTACCGGCAACGCCGATGCAATCCGGGGCCGGGCGGGCCGCTACCGTCGTCGTGTGTTGTGGCGGAGCAGATTCCTCGGTGCGCTCGGCGCAGTGTGCGCCGCGACGGCGCTCGCCGCCTGCGCCACGTCGACCTCGGCGGTCCCGGCGACGTCCCGCTCCGCGCCGTCGGTGAGTGCGCACACCTCGGCCATCCGCGGGCAGGTCGTCGAGGTCGCCGATCCGCCGGCCGAATGGGCCGCGCACCTACCTGCCGGTGCCCACGCGATGCGCATCGTCTACCGCTCGGTGTCGGGGGTCGACGGCTCGTCGACGACGGTGTCGGGTGCGGTGTTTTTGCCCGGCGGCGAGCTGCCCCCAGATCAGCAGTCTCCAGATCAGCGACCGACCGCGGGTTGGCCGCTGATCGCCTACGCGCACGGCACGACAGGCGTGACGCGCGACTGCGGGCCGTCGGACCGGCCCGACATGTTCGGCGACCTGAATGCTGTTGCGGCGTTCCTGAATTCCGGATATGCGGTGGTCACCACCGACTATCAGGGCCTCGGGCTGCGCACGCAGGCGCCCGCCCACCCGTATCTGGAACCGCGCACCGCCGCCGACAACGTCATCGACGCGGTGCGGGCGGCGCGCTCGGCACAACCGACGATCGGGTCGCGGTGGGTGGCGATCGGCGCCTCGCAGGGCGGGGCGGCGGCGTGGGCGACCGCCGAACGGTTCGCGTCCTACGGCGCGGGCAGCGGCGCGCTGCTGGGCGTGGTGGCGTCGGTGCCGCTGCTCGACGCCACCTACCTCGTCGACCGCGCCCAATCGGGGGAGCTGACACCGGCGCAGCGCTGGCTGTATCCGATCCTGGTCGAGGGCGTCGCACAAGCCGATCCGCACATCCGCGCCGACGATTACCTGCACGGGGTGGCCGCCGACCGGCACGCCACGCTGGTGTCGTGTTCGGCGGACAAGTCGGCGCGCTCGGCCCAGATCCAGGCCTCCGACACGGCGATCTTCACCGCCGACGGCCCCGCCGCCGGGGCGCTGCGCACGACGCTGGCGCAGATGTCGTTGCCCCGCAACCACACCGACGTCCCCATCCTGGCCTTGTATGGCAGCGTCGACGAGATCATCCCCGTCGACCGGATGGAGGTGACCCTGGGCAAGGGATGCGCGCTCGGTGATTCGGTGCAGCGGGTGCGGCGCGAGGGGGCCGGGCATTCCCTGGATCCGGGACCGCTGCTGGGGCAGTGGGTCGCCGATCGTTTCGCCGACCGGCCGGCGCCGGGAAACTGCTGAGAATTCCTCCGAACAGACGACATCGGCAAAACCATGCGCCGGGGCGAGGTCGGCGACTGTCGGCGTTGCCCGCTATCGTGATGTCCACTTGCCGGGTGCTGTATGGCGTGAATGGGAAAGTGGAGTACTTCAGCGAATGAAGCATACGTTAAAACGGATTTATCACTCGGCACCATTGTGGGCGTGGATCGTGATGATCGTGTGCGTCATCGTTCTCGTTGTCGGCCTGGCAATCTCGTCCAATCGCACCGCGCCCGCCGCCACGCCGGCGGCCGCACCGACCACTGCTGCACCGAATTCGCCCGATTCGGCCGGCACCCCGGCCACCGTCGCATTCATGAATGCGGCGAAAGCGGCACCGAAACAGCCCAAGACAATTCTGTTGCTCGGCGACTCGACGGGATCGTCACCCAACGGCTGGGCGCCGGCGCTGGGCACGGCGATCAGCCAATCCCTCGACCGCCCCGTCGCCACTGCCTATTGGAATGCCGCATCCGCCGAGTACGGCGCACCCGTCGGCCTCGGCAAGGGACCCAACGGCGCCGTCGGGTACTGGAACGGGTCGGCGGCAGGTAAGGACGCGCACTACGCGGCCGACAATCTGAGCGCCCTGACCACCACCCCGAGCGGTGCGGCGATCAAGCCGGATCTGATCCTGGTGAACTTCGGGCTGTCGGAGGATGCGACGCAGCCGCTGGCCCCGCAGATCCAGCCGCTCCTCGCGGCGTTGCAGAAGAAGTTCCCCGGCGCGCCGATCGCCGTCGTCAAGCAGAACCCGCCGCGCGACTCCGACAACGCCGACCAGGTGTCGGGGTACGCGTCGGCGATGGACGCCGAGGGCATCCAGGTGATCGACGTGTACTCGGCGTTCCCGGCCGACGCCACACAGCGCGCGGCGCTGATGTCGGACACCGTCGCCCCCAACGCCGCCGGACAGAAGCTGTGGGCCAAGACGGTGCTCGCCGCGTTCGGGCTGCCCGCGCCCGCCTGACCTTCGCCCTGACCACAGCCACAGCCGCGCCCCCCAGACGCAATTCACCCCCGACACAATTCCCCCCAGACACAATTTCCCCCGGTCGGACGACCCACCCTCCCTACCGCTGCGCGCCGAAGTACGGGACAATCCTGAGGAACGCTTACACCGAACCTGAGAAAGTCCTGTCATGCATGCCCTCCGCTCGCCGTTGACGCGTCGTGTCGGCGCGGGTGCGCTGGCGGTCGGCATCGCCGGGTCGATGGCGTTCGCGACGCTGTGGTCGTTCCCGTCCGCGGAGCCGTCGCGCGCCGTCAACCTGCCGGTCGCGCTGGCTTCGGTGGCCGATGAGCCGACCCCGTTGGGCGTCACCGACGACCAGATCTACCGGATCTCGGATGGGCAGTTGCGCGCCACCCTCGACAGCCTCCGGACGCTGGGCGTGACCGACATCCGCGTCGGCGCACCGTGGCGCTACCTCGAACGCGGCGCCGCCGGGTGGTCGCGCCTCGACGCCATCGTCGACGGCGCCCGCGCGCGCGGCATGCATGTGGTGATCGTGGCGTCGGTGAGCTCACGGTGGACCGGGGCGACGTCGACGGCGAGCAACCCGCCTGCCGCGTTCGCAGCGTTCGCGAAGGCACTCGCCGCCCGCTACAAGGGCAAGGTCGCCGGCTACGAGATCTGGAATCAGGTGGGCGCGACGGAGCCGAATTCGGTTGTGCCGTCGACGATGTTGCGTGATCTACTCGCCGCGGCGATCAACGCGATCCGCGCGGTCGATCCGGGCACCCCGGTCAGCGGCCAGCAGGTGACCGCGACGGTCGTGGCCACGCCGCCCTCGGCTCCGGCGATCACCGGCTCGACGGTCGCCCCGGTCAGCCCGGCTCCCGCCCAGTCGCCGGCCGCGGCCCCGGCGCCGCCGATCGTGACCGAGACCGTCGCCGTCCCACCCCCGGCGGTGCCTGCTCCCGACGACCACGAGGGCGACGCGCCCGATCCGCCCACCACGTCGACGACCTCGACGACGCCGTCCCTGGCACCGTCGACGCGCTCGAGCACCGCCGATCCGCAGCCACCGGACACGGTCATCACACCCCAGAGCGCCGCGTCCGAGCCGACGCCACCGGAGACCGTGCAGCCCGAGGCCGTGCACTCCGCCGGCGGCGACGCCTCGATTCCGGAGAGCACGCCGGCCGAGTGAGGTAGAACGTCGTCACGGACGGCCACGTGTTCGCCTCAGCCCACGCCGAGCGCCACGGCAGTGAGCACCGACCACGCGAGCATCGCGATCCCGGTGGCGCCCAAGGCCGGAATGAGGCCGGGGCCGAGCGCTTTTCGTGCGACGGGCCGACCGGCCGCGACGATGATCGGAGCGACGAGCAGACCGATGAGTGACCACGGGGTGGCGACGACGAGAACGCAGCTGGCGATCAGCGGGATCGCCAGCAGGGTGAGGTAGAGGATGCGGGTCCGGGCGTCGCCGAGGCGCACGGCCAGGGTGATCTTGCCCGATTCGGTGTCGCCGGGGATGTCGCGCAGGTTGTTGACGACGAGCACCGCGGTGGAGATGGCGCCGATGGCGATCGCGCAGACGAGGCCCACCCAGTCGACCCGGCCGGAGGCGACGAACTGGGTGCCCAGCACCGCGACGAGTCCGAAGAAGGTGAACACGGCGATCTCGCCGAGTCCGTAGTACCCGTACGGCTTCGACCCGCCGGTGTAGAACCAGGCGCCGGCGATACAGACCGCGCCGATCAGGATCAACCACCAGGCCGACGTCACCGCCAGCACCACCCCGGCGACCGCGCCGATCCCGAAGCACACGAACGCGGCGGTCTTGACCGCCGACGGCGCGGCGACGCCCGACCCGACGAGGCGCATCGGGCCGACACGCTCGTCGTCGGTGCCGCGGATGCCGTCGGAGTAGTCGTTGGCGAAGTTGACGCCGATGATGAGCGCGATCGCCACGACGAGGGCCAGCGCCGCCTTCCACCAGACGACGTCGCCGTCGAGGAGCGCGGCGCCGACCCCGGCGACCACCGGCGCGATCGCGTTCGGAAGGGTGCGCGGACGGGCGCCTGCTATCCACTGCGTTGGGGTTGCCACGCCCTCGATCCTTCCAGGCCGGCTCGCGCCGGCGTAATCGGTAGACATCTCTCTCGGCAACCGCGACCCATGTCTTACCGATTCCCGTCAGCCGGGTCGGCCGGGTCGGCCAACGGGCTGATCAGACCCCGGCCGGCGCCTCCGGCAGGCTCGCGAGGATCGCGGCCTTGAGGTCGTCGGGGGTGGTCACCGCGCTGATCACGGCCAACGACGCCGGGTCGGCGACCTCGATGATGCCGAGCAGCAGGTACTCGGCGCGGAGCTGACGGTCGTCGCGCTCACGGGCGATGCGCACCGCCGCCTCGAGCGCCTCACGCGTCTCGGGGGCGAAACGGGGCCGCATGCCTCGTCCGCGCGGACCACGACGGCCGCGGCCGGGCTCGAACGGGCCGCCCGGACCGAAACCGCCGGGACCGAAACCCGGGCCGCCGGGACCGAAACCGCGACCGCCGGGGCCGCCGGGGCCGAAGCCGGGACCGAAACCGGGACCGTCCCAGCCTTCCGGGCCTCGTCCTTCCGGACCCCATCCTTCCGGGCCCCAGCCTTCTGGACCCCAGCCCCCGCGGCCGCGGCCCCGTCCGCGTCCATGGCCGTGCGGTCCGCGTCCATGCGGTCCGCACTCGCCGCGTCCGCGACCGCGTCCACGACCCCGCTCAGGGCGTTCGGCCCAGCCGTCGGCGAGGTCGTCGCCGAAGCGGTCACGGACCGCCGCACGCACCTTGTCGAGGTCGATACCGATGGAGCGCAACGCCTCTCGGTCTTGTTCATACCGATCGGCGGCGCTCTCCTGCGCGGCGGCATCGTCGTCGGTGTCGTTCTCTTCGTGGTAGGCGCGCGAGCTGTCGCGGGCCCCCACCAGGTTGAGCCCCGCCTCGTGGAGCACACCGAACAACGGCGTACGCGCATTGCACAGCATCCCGAGGATGAGGTGATCGTTGCCGAGCCGGTGGTGTCCCAGGTCGGCGGCTTCTTGCGTGGCGAATGCCAGCAGCATCTTGTCGTCTCGAGTGAATCGACCGAACATGATGGTTCTCCTTACAGCTTGTCGAGGCCCGTCAGGGCGCCTCGCGTGGCGAATGTTTCTGATGCACGGCCTGCCGGCTGACCTGCAAAACCTCTGCAATGGCCTGCCAACTCCAGCCCTGATCACGGGCGTTGGCCACCTGAACCTCTTCGAGGCGGTCGGCCAGGGTGCGCAGGGCGCGTACCGCGGCCAGTCCCCGGCCCGGGTCGTCGCTTGCGGCGGCTCCGGCGAGGCTCTGCGCCTCGGCGGGATCAGTGTTCTGCTCGTCGTGCATGTTGTCAGGTTATGTTGACATCCGGGACGTGTCAAGAATTATTGACAGTCAATTTTCGCGGGCACCCGGTCCGGGCAGAGCGACCCGGCGCAGCTACTCGTTGGCGATCGACTCGGTGATGTTCATCCGCGCCGCACGCCGGGCGGGCACCAGGGCCCCGACGAGACAGAGCACCACCGACACCCCCACGAATACCGCGGTGATCGGGCGCGGCGCATACGCGATGTCCAAAGATGTGGTGGCACTGAGTATCTCGTCGGACAACAGGTGTAGCACCGCGCCCATGACGAGACCGAGCAGCGCCCCGACGACGGCGACCGCCCCCGCCTCGGCGAGCACCATCCGCGACAGGAAACGCCGGGACGCGCCCATGGCGCGCAGCACGCCGAGTTCCCGCCGGCGCTCGATCACCGACAGCAACAACGTGTTGAGCAGGGCGATCGCGGCCGCCGCCGACACGATCCACTGGATGGCGACGGTGAACGCGCCCGACTGCTGCGCCTGCCGCTGGGTGGCGGCGACCGCGGCCGCCCCCGTGTAGACGTGGGCGTGCAGCCCGCCGTCGAGTGGAATGGCGGCGGCGATCCGTTCCAGCGCCGCCCGGACCTGTGTTTTGTCGGCGCCGGGAGCGGTGATCACCTGCAGGTAGGTGTCGCCGGGGCGATCGAACCAGCGGCCGAGCAGTTCGCTCGACATCGCGGCCGTCCCGGAGTCGATGGAGACGTAGTCGACGGTGTCGCGGACCGTTGTCTCGCGATAGCCGGTCGGAGTGGCGATGTGCAGCACGTCGCCGGTGTGGACGCCCAGTGTCCGCGCCAGCACATTGGACAGGATGACGCCGTCACCGGCGAGGACCTGCCGGACCGCCGCCGGCGTCGCCTTGCGGATGAACGGCGCGTGCGAGCCGGGCACCAGACCCTGCATGAGGACGCGGTCCTCGCCGACGTTGACGTTGGCCCACTGGCCGCCGAGCACCTGACTCACCCCGGGCACCGCCGCGACCTCGCCGGCGATCTGCGGCGGCAGGATCGGCCCAAGTGGCACTTCGTCTTCCGACGACGACGACACGTAGAAGTCCGGATCCCCCAGTCCCTCCAGCGACGTGGAGATCGAGGCGACGAGGTTGTCGAGGGCACCGGAGGTCCCCATCCCGACGGCGATCGCCACGGCCACCGTCATCAGCGTCGCCCAGGCACGACGCGGGGCGCGCTGCGTGTTCACCGACGCGAGCCGCCCCGGCCCGCCGAACGCCCGCGCCAGCCACACCACCGCAGCCACCAGCGGCCGGGTGCAGGCATAGCAGATCAGCAGTGCGCCAAGCGCATACACCGCGCCGGCCGCGATGGCCGGCCGGTCGGGCACGGTGGCCACGATGACCCACGCGCCGATCACCGCGGCGATCCCCGCGATCGCCGCCACCCACACCGAGACCCCTCGGCGCGGCACGCTGTCGGCGAGCACCCCCGGCGACATCGCCTCCACCGGCGACACCGAGAACACCGACCGCGCAGCCAGACTCGTCGCCCCGACACACGAGATGATGCAGGCGACGACGGCGATGACGGGCGCGTAGGCGGGCAGGTGATAGCCGACCGCGATGTTCACCCCGTCGCGCGTCACACTGGGCACCCGCGACACCGCCCATTGCCCGGCGAGCACCCCGATGGGCACCCCGATCGCGCCGCCGACGAGACCGGATAGCGCTGCCTCGCCGAGCATGTCACCGACGAGATGAGAGCGCCGGGCCCCGAGCGCACGCACCATCGCCAGCGACTGTCTTCGCGACGCGACGGCCATGTTCATGGTGTTGAAGACCAGGAATGCGGCGATCACCAGCGACACCAACGCGACCAGCAGCGTCGAATCCCGGGTGACCGAACTCGCCAATTCGGCCTGTTTGGCCCGGAAGTCGGGGTTGACGACGACGGCCCGCCCGCCGACGATGCGCGTCGCCTCCGCCCGTAGGTGCCCGACGTCGGCGCCGGGTTTGGCGACGAGCAGGATCGACGTCACCCGGCCGGCGGTTCCCTCCGACCCGGACAGGCCGGTGAGTCGTTGCGCCAGCGGCAGATACGCGAAGACGTACGAACCGCCGTTGAGGTCCCCGGCCTGGGCGCCGGTGACCACACGCAGCACGCGCACCTGCTGATCGCCGACCGTAAGCTGTTGTCCGGCATGCAGTCCGGTGGACGGCCCGGCGATGACGCCGGTGTCGAGGTCGGCGAGCGACACCGACATCCCGCCCTGCACCGCCGACAGGTCACCCGACAGTGCGGTGGCGTGCAGGTCCGAGCCGAGCAGTGGGATCTGTTTGTCGCCGACGGTGATCGAACCGCGGATCAGGGGCACCACCGCCTTCGCGTCGGGCAGCTCGCGGCGCAGCTCGGTGGCCAATGCGGCGTCGACACCGGAATCGGCGATCGCGGCGACCTCGACGTCGGCGGCGCCGGAGATCGCCGAGTTGAATTCGCGCACCGACGCGGTGAAGGAGCCGAAGGTGCCCAGCACCGCGACCAGCAGCGCCGAGGACACCACGACCACGATGAGCGAGGTGAACACCCGCATCCGGTGCGTGCGGATCTCGCGCAGGTTCAGCACGCGAATCCGGGTGAGCCCGGCCAGGAATCCGGCCGGGACTCCCCGAATGCCTCGACTCACGCGATCTTCCCGTCCCGCACCGTGATCGTCGTGTCGGCGATCGCCGCGGCATGCTCGTCGTGGGTGACCATCACAACCAGGCGCCGGGTGCCGGCGCCGGAGTCCCCGGAGTCACCGTGCGCGACCTGCGAGAGCAGTTGCAGCACAGCATCACCGGTGGTCGAGTCGAGGTTTCCGGTCGGCTCGTCGGCGAGTAGGATCGCCGGTTCCATGATGAGTGAGCGGGCTATCGCCACCCGCTGCATCTGACCACCGGACAACTCCGACGGCCGGTGGTCGATCCGGTCGCCGAGGCCGACCTGCTCGAGCAGGTCGACGGCCCGCGGTTTGGCCCGGCGCAATGACTTCGAGTCGAGAAGTGCCGGCAGCGCCACGTTCTCCCAGGCCGACATCGTCGGCACCAGATTGAAGAACTGGAAGATGAATCCGACGCGGTGGCGACGGAACTCCGAGGCGGCGTCGTCGAGGGTGCCGAGGTCGACGCCGTCGACGCGGATGGACCCCGACGTCGGCGCGTCGAGCGCACCGATCAGATGAAGCAGCGTCGACTTCCCGGCGCCGGACGGGCCGACGATCGACACGAACTGCCCGCCCGGCAAGGCCAGATCTACTCCGTCGAGCGCCCGGACCCGCTCCTGCCCGAGCCGATATTCGCGGACGAGATCGACGGCCTCGACAAGATTGTGCTCCCCCACTGCCATGGGTCGATGGTAGTCATCGGCCGACCTCCGCCGCGGCGCATTGTCGATGCGGGTTCGTCGATACGGAAGCGATCAGGCCGGCCAGGCGCCGGTGGCGAAGAACTCGTCGAGCGCCGCGGCCGGCGCGCTCAGGTCGAGGTGCTGCGATGCGAGCCAGGCGTCGTCGAAATAGGTTGTGCGATAACGCTCCCCCGAGTCACACAGCAAGGTGACGACGCTCCCGGCATGACGCGCGGCCACCATCTCCGACACCAGTTTCAGCGCACCCCACATGTTGGTACCGGTCGATCCGCCGACCAGTCGGCCCAGGCGGTCGCTGGTGGCGCGGGCGGTCGCGATGGACGCGACGTCGGGTACGCCGATCATGCGGTCGATGACCTGCGAGACGAACGACGGCTCGACCCGCGGACGTCCGATTCCCTCGATACGCGAACCGATTTCGGAGGTGATGGTGCCGTCACCGCGCTCGTAGGCGGGCAGGAACACCGAGTTCTCCGGATCGACGACGGCCAGCCAGGTGCGGTGGCGCCGGTAGCGCAGGTAGCGGCCCAGGGTCGCCGACGTGCCGCCGGTCCCGGCGCCGACCACGATCCACGTCGGGATCGGATGTTCCTCCTCGGCCATCTGCGCGAAGATCGACTCGGCGATGTTGTTGTTGCCACGCCAATCGGTGGCCCGCTCGGCCATCGTGAACTGGTCGATGAAGTGTCCACCGAGTTCGTCGGCCAGGCGCAGCGCCTCGGCGTAGACGTCGGCGGGCCGATCGACGAAGTGGCAACGGCCGCCTTCACGTTCGATCAACGAGGTCTTCGCCGGTGACGTCGAGGCGGTCATCACCGCGAGGAACGCCACGCCGATCAGATGCGCGAAGTAGGCCTCGCTGACCGCCGTCGAACCCGACGACGCCTCGATCACCGTGGTGCCCTCGGTGATCCAGCCGTTGCAGATCGCGTACAGGAACAGTGACCGGGCCAGGCGATGTTTGAGTGAGCCGGTCGGATGCGTGCTCTCGTCCTTGAGGTACAGGTCGACGCCGGTGACATGGCCGTCCTCGCCGGTCCACCGCGACCAGTCGGGCAGCTCCACGCGCAACAGGTGGGTGTCGGCGCTGCGGCGGGCGTCGGCCTCGATGAGCCCGAGCGCATTGTCGGCCCAGGACCGGTCGGCGCGCCGGTCGATGTCGGCGGCGGTGGCGGGGATCATCGTCGGCGCGAACTCAGCTGTCGCTGCCGCGCAGGCGCGACTGCAGTTCTTCGTGGCGGCGCCGGCGCTGCGCATCGACGGTGGAGATCTGCGTGTTGACGCGGGTGCGCAGCGATTTGAACAGCATCATGCCCAGCGGCAACGCGATCAGGACCCCGAATACCGCGGCCACCAACACCGGAACGTTGACACCTGCCAGCTTGCCGACCCCGACGATGATCGCGGCGACCACGACCACCAGCACCAGACGCGCCAGGGTGTACAGGCCGATGGACACCACGAGAGCGCCCACACCCACCTGCTTCTTCTGCTCTTCACTCACGCTGACCAGGGTACGTGCCGGTTTTCGGCCCGCTCGGCTGGCCCGACCCCGCGCCGGCCGGCGATGGAACTATGGCGTGCGGCTATGGCGACGGCCGAGACGATTATTGTCGCGGCCGTCGCCATAGCCGCACGCTATATTCTCACCAAGGTTGTCACCGGTGCCGGCAAAGGCCGAGTAAAAGGTACTGGTCCACGGACTGCGCAGGTCACAAGGCTCTTTACGCTCTCTTTACCTGCTGCTGACGGTTCGAGTACCTGGGCGATTTGCGTGTATTCATGGAGTCGACGCGCAACGGGCGCGTGAGTGGCCGCCGAACGAAATGGTTCGCGGCCAGAACACACGAGGGAGCCCCCCACCATGACCGCCATTCACTCCAACCCTGCCGCAGTCATCACCCCGGGCATCGCCAGCCAGCACACGCTGACTCCCGGACAGGTCGCCGCCATGTTCAACGTCAACCCCAAGACCGTCGCACGCTGGGCGAGTTCCGGACTTCTCGGCTCGATCCGCACGCCGGGCGGTCATCGGCGTTTCCGCGAGGAAGACGTCGTCGCGTTGCTCAACCGTCGCATCTCCTGACCCCGACTCCCGCTGTACCCGGACCGGCCGTCGGCCGGTCGGTCTACCCGGCGCCCGCCGTCACGTAAGCTGACGGCTGGGAGGTTGCCATGGCGTTTTTGCTCACGTTGGTCGGCATCATGGCCGTCGGTTATCTGTTGTGGCGCTCGTTCGGCCCGCAGCTGACCGAAGAGGAGGCGTCCGACGACGCCAGGCGGGTCACGACCGTCAAGCGCCGTCCGCGCCGTCCGGTGGGCCCCGACGACGATCCCGAGTTCCTGATGGATCTCGACCGTCGTACGCGCGGCCCCAACGGTTCCGACACCGACGACACCTAGTCAGGATTCAACGAGCGCGCCCCCGCCGATCACGATCGGCGGGGGCGCGCTCGTCAGGTCAGGTGTGTCTCAGAGCCCGGCGTAGGAGTGCAGTCCGGAGACCACCAGGTTGATGATGAACAGGTTGAACAGCAGCGCCACGAAGCCGGCGACGTTGACCCATGCCGCCGCGGTGCTGCGCCAGCCGGCCGTCGCCCGCGCATGCAGGTAGGCGGCATAGATCACCCAGGCGATGAACGAGACGGTCTCCTTGGGGTCCCAACCCCAGAACCGCCCCCATGCCGACTCGGCCCAGATGGCACCGCAGATGACGCCGAGCCCGAACAGCGGGAAGCCGAACACCACGCATTTGTAGGCGAGACGGTCGAGGGCGTCGGCGCCCGGGATGTGCGCGACCAGCCGCATCACCGGAGCCATGAAGCCGGTCTGGGTGCGTTCGGCCTCCTCGGCCTTGGCACCCCACTGCATCTTCACCAGGTAGAGCACGCTGGCCACGCCGGACACCAGCAGGACGCCGGAACTGATCGAGATGATCGAGACGTGAATGGCCAGCCAGTAGGACTTCAGGGCGGGCACCACCGGCGCGGCCTGGGTGTAGAGCCAGCGGCCGCCGATGAACATCAGCAACGTCACCGGCAGCAACACGAACGACAGCAACGGGCGGTTCGCCGGTTTGCGCAGCACCACCACGCCGGCGACCACACAGGCCGCGCACGTCAGCGAGATGAACTCGTACATGTTGCCCCACGGCGGCCGGTCGACGGCGATGCCGCGGGTGATGATCGACGCGAGGTGGGCGGCCAGGCCGAGGAAGACCACGGGATAGGCCATGGCGCCGAGCTTTTCGGAGAAGCTGCGCCGGGCGGTGGAATCGGTGATCTTGCCGGGGGTGCGGTCGGCGGCGGCCGGTCCGGCGGCCGAGCCCACGGCCGCACCGACGAGTTCCTTCGAGGCGAGGCGACGGCTGCGCGCACCGGCCAGCGCGGCCAGGAACAGCAGCATCGCCAGCACGTAGATGGTGATCGCGGTCCCGAACAGCAGGTCGGAGTACCGGGCCATCGTCGCGTCGATGTGCTCTGCACCAGTGTTCATCGATTCACCTCGTCTACTCGTGTGTGCCGACCGTGCGCGGCCGCACGTCTAGAGCCTGCGCAATCGCGACTTGCGTTTCGCCCCATCAGGCTCCAACAGCCCGGCTGCCTGCTCCTCGAAGCCCTCGCCCCAACCGGCTTGGTCGGTGCGGGCGAGGCCGCCGATTTCTACTACCGTACGTCGTTTCCCGTCGTCGGTGCCCGGCTGCCCCGGATCGGCCGGGATCAGCCGCACCCAGATCCGGCGTCGGCGCACCAGCAGCGACACCAGCAGTCCGATCAACATCACCACCGCCGAGGCCAGCACCCAGCCCTGCGTCGGGTCGTGGGAGATCTGCACCGAGACCCACCGCTGGTAGCCGTCGAAGCTGACGACGGTGCCGTCGGCCAGCCGCGTGCTCTGCCCCTTGGCCAGGTTCACCTGCGCCTGCCGCTGCAATCGGCCCTGATCGACCAGGCTCTGATCGAGCGAGTAGGCATTCTGCGGCATGCCGGTGTCCAGGCCGGTGTCGCCCTTGTAGATGCGGATGGCCACCTGCGGGTCCTTCGGCGCCGGCGACGACGAACTCAGCAGCGTCCCTTGATAGTCCGCGGTCGGGGCGAACAGACCCTCGATGGCGATCTGATTCTTGCGGCGTACGTCCTCATCGGGATAGAGGCCGGCCGGGGTGTCGAAGCGCACCGCACCCGTCGACAGCATCGTCTGCATGTCGTTGGGAGCGAACAATGCGGTCTGGGTGCGCTTCTCGCCGTTGGGGAAGGTCACGGTGAAGGTGGGCGCGAAGCCGTTGCCGAGCACGTAGACGCGATCGCCGGCAACACGCAGCGGGTCGTTGACCTTGACCGACCGGTCGTGCCAGTCCCCGGCCGCGGTGCCGATGCCCTTGGTGTAGGACATCTGCGCGTTGTACATGTCGGGTTGCCCGTTGGGCAGGAAGGTCGCCGAGAAGGAATTGACCTTGATGCAGAACGGGTTGAGGTCGGTACCGTCGACCATCGCGCCGGCGCGGAACGAGTCGTAGACCGCGGTCGAGGTGTTGCACAATCCCTCGCCGTCGGCGACCAGACTGCGGGTGCCCTCGTAGCCGTAGAGCTTGCCCACCGCGAGCGACACCAGCAGTGCCAGCAACGCGAAATGGAAGACCAGGTTGCCGAACTCGCGCAGATATCCCTTCTCCGCGGAGACCTCGACGATGGGACCGGCGGTGCTCGCGTCCCGGTCGGTGGGTTCGCGGACGACGGTGTTGCGCCGCCAGCCACGCAGATTCGACGTGACGCGGTCGGCGATGTCCTCCGGGCTGCCGTCGACGGTGGTCGAGATGTGCCGCGGCAGTCGGCCGAGATTGCGTGGCGCGGCAACGGGTTTGGCGCGCAGACTCCTGGCGTGCTCGATCAGGCGCGGCGTCAGGCAGCCCACCAGCGAGACGAACAGCAGCACATAGATCGCGGTGAACCAGGCGCTGGAGAACACGTCGAACAGCTGCAGCTTGTCCATCCACGTGCCGAAGGTGCCGTGGTCGGCGATGTAGCGCAACGTCTTCTGTTCGTTGAGTTTGCGCTGCGGGAGCAGGGCGCCCGGGATCGCGGCGAGCGCGAGCAGGAACAGCAGCACCAGCGCGGTGCGCATCGACGTCAACGACCGCCACAGATTACGCAACGGCCACAGGACCCGACGGAAGATCCAGTGCGGCCTCGACGGCGGCTGCGGCGCGGCGGGACGGTCGGCGACCGCGGTGTCGGCGCGCGTCATACCGGCAACACCGCATCGGTGATGAAGGCGTCGCGCACCCACACGATGAACTGATCCCACAGTCCGGTGACCAATGCGATACCCACGAGGATCAGCATGACACCTCCGAAGATCTGGATCGCCCGCGCATGCGCACGCAACCAGCCCAGGCTGCGCAGTGCCCACGCCGACGAGAACGCCAGGATGACGAACGGGATACCAAGTCCCAGGCAGTAGGCGACGATCAGGGTGACGCCCTTGGCGGCGGTGGCGCCCTCGGTGCCCGACGCGGTGGCGATGACCGCGGCCAGTGTCGGCCCGAGACACGGCGTCCAGCCGAGCGCGAACACCGCACCGAGCAGCGGAGCGCCGACGATGTTGGACACCAGCCGCGGAGCCATCCGCACCTCGCGCTGCATCATCGGGACCAGGCCGATGAACACCAGCCCCATCAGGATGGTCACCACCCCGCCGATACGTTGCAGCAGTTCGTGATTGACGATGACGGTGCTGGTGATCCCCAGGACGGTGGCGGTCGCGGCGACGAAGACGACGGTGAAGCCGAGCACGAACAGCAACGCGGCCACCGCGACGCGCGACCGGCCGCGTTTGGCGGGTTCGCCGACGGTCACCGCGGGCGCCTCCGCGCCGACGAGCCCCGCCAGATACGACAGATAACCGGGCACGAGCGGCACCACACACGGCGAGGCGAACGACACCATGCCGGCGACCGCCGCGGCGGCGACGCCGAGCAGCAGTGGCCCGGAGGACACCGTGTCGGCGAAGGTCTGTCCGATTCCGCTCACTGCGGCACCCCGTTCGGGGCCGCCGTGGTGGTGGCCGCGGGGATCGCGGATGCGGCTGTGCTGCCCGGCACCGGTGGCTCGGCGACGACCCGCGCGACGGCGGCACCGAGTTCGTCGGCGCTGACCGCGCGCAGGAACACCGCGGCCGGGCGATGCTGCCGGTCGAGCACGATGGTCGTCGGCACCACCGACGTCGGGGTGGTCAATGCGGCCAGCGACGCCCCCGGAAAGTCGTAGATGGACGGATAGCCGATCTTGCGGTCGGTCACGAAATCCTGTGCGCTCTGGTGGTCGTCGCGCAGATTGATGCCGAGGAACTCGACGCCGTCGGCCTTGTACTTCGCGTAGACCTGTTCGAGCGCAGCAGACTCACCGCGGCACGGCCCGCACCACGAGCCCCACACATTGATCACGACGGCCTTGTCGGCGAAGCGCTGATCGCTGAGCGCCAACGGTTTTCCGGTCAGCAGGTCGTCACCGGAGACCTCGGCGATGTGCTTGCGGTCGGCGGGATCGTAGGTGATGACGGTCTGCCCATCCGGCGAGACGAACTGGAAGGTGTCGCCCTGTGACACCGCGTCGTCGCCGGTGCCACATCCGGCCAATGCGACGACTGCGGCCAACGAGAAGAACAGTGCGAGAAAGACTTTCACCACAACTCGGACACCGCGGCGCGGGCTGCGGGGGCGGCGACCACGAAGGGGCGTCGCGGACACACCACGACCACCACGATCCTGCACCCTCACGCGTTCACACTCTCCTCGTCAGGCCCCGGTCGCGAGCGGATCCGACGCACCGGCCGGCTCCGAATAGATGATGTCGACGAGCGCGTCGTCGTCGTAGATCAGGCTGGTCAACGACGCAAGCGAGCATTGCCGACGACGAGGGTCGTGCCAGAGCCGCTGCCCCTCGAGGAAGCGACGCAACGTGAAGACCGGGAGCTGATGGCTGACGCAGACCGCCTCGTGGCCGCGGGCGGCGTCGCGGGCCTTGTTGGCCGCGGCGAGCATCCGGTGGGCGAGCTGGATGTAGGGCTCACCCCACGACGGGGTGAACGGGTCGCGCAGTTTGGGCCAGTGCCGCGGCTTGCGCAGCGCGCCGTCGCCGACCGAGACTCGCAGGCCCTCGAAGATGTTGTCGGCCTCGATGAGCTCGTCGTTGGTGAGGATCGGGAGTTCGTGCGCGGCCGCGATCGGGCCTGCGGTCTCTTGCGCACGTTGCAGCGGGGAGGCGAACACGGCGGTGACGTCGTGGTCGGCGAGCGCGTCGGCGACCTTGCGGGCCTGCGCGCGGCCGGTGTCGGAGAGATGGAATCCGGGTAGCCGTCCGTAGAGGATGGCGTCGGGATTGTGCACCTCGCCGTGGCGCATCATGTGAACGATCGTGTGCATCAGTTCTCCCCGGGACTGGGCGGCCGAGCCGCGGCCGCGGCCCGCGCGGCCGCCGGCAGTGCGTCGGCAATTCGTGAGAAAGCATCCTCGTCAAGTGCCGCCGAGACAAACCAGGCCTCGAACGCGCTGGGCGGCGGATACACGCCGGCGTCGAGAAGTTCGTGGAAGAACGGGGCGAAACGCCAGGTCTGGGTGGCCTTCACGCCCGCGTAGTCGACGATCCGGGTGTCGGCGGCATCGGCTGTGGTGAAGAACACATTGAGCAGGTTGCCCGCCTTCTGCACCCGGTGCGCCACGCCTGCCTCGGTGAGCGCGCCGCTGAGCAACCCGGCGAGGCGGTCGGCGTTGGCGTCGAGGGTGGCGTAGACCGCGGCGTCGGCGGTGCGCAGGGTGGCCAGGCCGCCGGCGACCGCGACCGGATTCCCCGACAGGGTGCCCGCCTGATAGACGGGGCCGGTCGGCGCGAGGCGCTCCATGATGTCGGCGCGACCACCGAAGGCGGCGGCGGGCAGGCCACCGCTCATGACCTTGCCGAAGGTGTAGAGGTCGGCGCCGACGCCCTCGAGCCCGTACCAGCCGGCCGGGCTGACCCGGAATCCGGTCATGACCTCGTCGATGATCAGCAGTGCGCCGTGACGGTGGGTGAGGTCGCGCAGGCCGGCGTTGAATCCGTCGAGCGGGGCGATCGCGCCCATGTTGCCTGCGGCGGCCTCGGTGATGACGGCGGCGATGTCGTCGCCGAACTCCTCGAAGGCCCTGGCGACGGCCGGCAAGTCGTTGTAGGGCAGCACGACGGTGTCGTGGGCGGCGGCGCCGGTGACGCCGGGGCTGGTCGGCAGGCCGAGGGTGGCCACGCCCGACCCGGCGTCGGCGAGCAGGGCGTCGACGTGGCCGTGGTAGCACCCGGCGAACTTGATGATCTTGGGGCGGCCGGTGAAGCCGCGGGCCAGGCGGACCGCCGACATGGTGGCTTCGGTGCCGGAGTTGACCAGGCGCACGCGCTCGACCGGGTCGACGCGATCGATGATCTCCTCGGCGAGTTCGATCTCGGATTCGGTGGGCGCGCCGAACGACAATCCGCCGGATGCGGCGCGCTGCACGGCGTCGACGACCGCCGGATGCGCGTGGCCCAGGATCATCGGCCCCCACGAGGAGACCAGGTCGACGTAGGTGTTGCCGTCGACGTCGGTCAGTCGGCAGCCCTGCGCGGAGGCGATGAAGCGCGGATCGCCACCGACCGCGGAGAACGCGCGGACCGGCGAATTGACCCCGCCCGGGATCGCGAGTTGGGCCCGGGCGAACAGCTCACTGGACTTCACGGCGACGTCGGCGGATCTGCTCACGGCCTCCAGTGTTCCAAATGGAGCACGGCGAGAGAAATTCGGCCTGGTCAGGGTCCTGAGACGAATATGAGAGACAACTATGGCGAGGTCTCGGAAGCGGGCCAGGTCGGCCGGCCACACAACCACGCGAAGGTGCCCTCGACCGCCGGCACATCACAGGACAGGGCCTGCGGCGAATATGAGATGCAGCTATAGCGACGGCCGAGACGATAACCGTCTCGGCCGTCGCCATAGCCGCACGTTATAGTTCGACCTCCAGGACACGAGCCAGCTCACCCGGCAGCGCGACCGCCCGAATGTGCGCCCGCCGACGGATCAGGTCGTCGATGATGCCCTCGACCGTCGGCCACTGGTACATCACCTTCCTGAAGGAGAACCGGATGGGCAGGTAGCCGCGACGGATGGCCTCCGCGTCACGCTGCCGATCCCTTTCGCGTTGCTCGGGAGTGCGGTCGTGAAATCTTTCGCTGTCGATCTCCACGATCAGCCGCCTCCCGATGAGGAAGTCGACGCGCCCGACCCCCTCGATCTCGACCTGCATCCGGAACCGGATGCCCTTCCGCCCGATCCGCGAGCCGAAGATCGACTCGGCCCCCGACTCCGCGACACCGTCACATCTGGCGAGCAGCTCCCGGGTACGGGCGGGGGCGGAGGCGAAGACCACCTCGAGGTCGGCCATCTCCAGAAGACCTTGGCGCAGAATCGAATCGCAGGCAGCGATGATCTCCTCGCCCGGTAGACAACGCAGCGCATGACGCAGCGCGGTGGGCACGTCGTCGAGTGGATATCGCTCGGGCAGCGGTTCGCCGTGCTGGCGGCAGAGCGGCCGCTTGCCACGGTTCGCCGCCGTCCGGCGTCCCCGCAGGTGAATGTCGGCGGTCGGCATGACCCACACCCCATGCAGGTCGAGTGCGGTCACGCAGCTGCACACACCGCCGGCGGTGACCGCTTGCACCACCGCCGGGTGGGCATACACCGTCGCGTACCAGGAGCGCCGAAGACAGCGGAGCGTGCCGTCGCGGACGAGCGCCTTGACGTTCGATTGGATGAATCCCCGTCGCGACAGCTCGGCGTAGTCGAAGACTCCGCGCCAGTGATCGGTCTCGTCGTGGGCGAGGGCAGCAAGATCCATGCGCGCAGTCTGACCGGTCCGGCGCCCCTCGACCCGATACAGAGTCGGTGAACGACCGTCCACTGTGGACGGAGGTGATTCTGTGGACAGCCACTCTCCCGATTCGCCACTCCCCGGTCCCCTCAGTGCTCCAGCGCGGACTCGACCTGCTCGGCGATCCCTTGATGTCCGCGGGCGTTGGGATGCACGGTGATCCGGGCGGTGGTCCCCTCTTGCGGTTCGATCCAGCGGGCGGCGCCGGCGCACGCGTCGTGTCCGTCGGAGACGTGGGACATGTCGACGTAGGTGACACCGCTCTGGACCGCCGCACGCCGGATGGCGTCGTTGAGGTCGGACTGCAAGCTGCGCAGGTAGGCGACGTCGCCGGGTGCGATCCGCATCGCGGGATAGCAGCCCTGCGTCGGCGGCAGGATCCACGGGTAGCCGATGATGAGCACCCGCGCGTGCGGGGCGCGCTCACGTACCTGCTTCAGGGCGTCGACGAGGGCCGGGTAGATCTCGGAATCGATGGGCGCCGACAACTCGGTGCCGTAGCGGTCTCGGCACGGCGATCCGGTCGGGACGCCGCCGCCGGCTTCTGCGGCGGCCGCGTCACCGCATTTGCTGATCGCACCACCGAAGGTGTTCTCGTCGTTGCCGCCGAGCATCATGGTGACAAGTCGCGTCTGAGGTCCGAGCGCGTCGAGTTGCGGTGGTACACCGAAGTATTGGCTGGTACTCACGTCGGCCGTGCCCGCACCGGCGCAACTCGCGTCGGTCAGCGCCACGCCACGCTGCGTGGCGACGAGGTGCGCGAAGTTCACCGCGGAGCGCTGACAGAGGAACGGTGAACCACCCTGCACCGGGAGCACCCCGGCGCCCGCGGCATAGCTGTCGCCGAGATTGGCATACGGCGCCGAGGCCACCCCAGCACTCGATGCGGGGGCGGCCGGGGATGAGCCCGAACCTGTTGTGGAGGAATCGTTTTCGCCGGCACATCCGGCGAGGGTCAGCGCGAGCACCAGCGCACACAGCGCTGCCCGACGCGAACTGGCGCGACGTCGAATGGCTGGGCGCCGGGGGATCGTCGACACCCGTCGACCGTACCCCGGACCGGCCACGTCATCGACCCGTCGCGTCGCCGATCTGGGCGTACGCTGTGAAAACATCACGGCTCATGTTTGCCCCGATCAGGAATCACCGCGAGACAAGGACACCGCATGCATCCGCTCGATCCACTGTCGGCCAACGAATTCCGCACGGTGACCACGGTACTGGCGCGCGAGCAGGGCGTCGGCGATGGTTGGCGTTACACCTCCATCGAGTTGGCCGAACCGTCCAAGTCCGAGCTCGCGGCGTATGAGTCCGACGGCACCGTCCCACCGCGGCGCGCCGAGGTGACCTGCCTCGACACCGGACAGAACCTCACCTACAAGTCGTTTGTCTCGCTCACCGGCGACACCGTCGAGTCGTTCGAGAACGTGCCCGGCGTGCAGGCGAATTTCACCGTCGACGAGTACGAGGAATGCGATCGGGTGCTGCGTGCACATCCCGACGTGCAGGCCGCGTTGGCACGCCGCGGCATCACCGACCTGGACCTGGTGTTCATGGACACCTGGACCTACGGTGGCGCACTGATTCCCGAGGAGTTCAGCGGCCGGCGACTCGGCTGGTCGGATACCTGGATCCGCAATGCCGAGGGCTCCAACCCGTACGCGAATCCCGTTGCGGGGCTGCACTGCGTGATCGACGTGAACACGATGGAACTGCTGCGCATCGAGGACGCCGGCGCCGGCGCCGAGAAGCCGCAGGTGATGGGCGAGTATGTGCCGCGGCACATTCCGCAACGCATCCGGGACGCGTTCACGCGGCTGCCGCTCGAGCCACTGGAGATCACTCAGCCGAACGGGCCGTCCTTCACGCTCGACGGCAATCTGCTGACGTGGCAGAACTGGTCGCTGCGGGTGGGTTTCAACCACCGCGAGGGCATGACACTGCATTCGGTGCGCTACCGCGACGGCGGGCGTCAGCGGTCGGTCGCGCACCGGATGTCGTTCGCGGAGATGGTGGTTCCCTATCGCGACCACAGTGAGGATCACTACCGGCGGACGGCGTTCGACATCGGCGAGTGGGGTCTGGGTTTCATGACGACCTCGCTGGAACTCGGCTGCGATTGTCTCGGTGAGATCCGCTATCTGGATGCGGTGCTACACAACAGTGCCGGGGAGCCGCACACCATCACCAATGCGATCTGCATCCACGAGGAGGACAACGGCGTGCTGTGGAAGCACGTCGATGCCGACGCCGGCGCCGAGGTCCGCCGGATGCGCAGGCTGACGGTGAGTTTCCATGTGACCGTGGCCAATTACGAGTACCTCGTGTATTGGCGGTTCTATCAGGACGGCAATATCGAGTGCGAGGTACGTGCCACCGGGATCATGGTGACCACTCCGTTGCCGCCCGGGATGTCGAGTTATCCGAACGGCACCGTCGTCGACGACCGCACGTATGCCCCCTTCCACCAGCACTTCCTG
The DNA here is from genome assembly GCF_049847065.1 of Gordonia sp. DT219. Taxonomy (NCBI): domain Bacteria; kingdom Bacillati; phylum Actinomycetota; class Actinomycetes; order Mycobacteriales; family Gordoniaceae; genus Gordonia; species Gordonia sp. DT219. The sequence continues at coordinate 51,862 of NZ_JBNCNR010000009.1, forward strand.
GTTGCGCGCCTCGACATCGACATCGACGGCGCCGACAACACCGTGTTCGCCTCCGAGACGGTACCGGAGCCGATGGGTCCTGGCAATCCTCTGGGACTGTCGCTGACACAGCGAAATACGGCGCTGCGCACCGAAAATGACGGAATGCAGGATCCAGACTTTGCGACGCAGAAGAGTTGGAAGATCGTCAACACCAATGTCACCACCGGCCTCGGTGCGCATCCCGCGTACAAGCTGACGCCCACCGGCGCCATACCGTCGATGTTCGATCCCGCCTCACCGGTCTTCCAGCGTGCCACCGTGATCGGCCACACCCTCTGGGTGACCCCGAACAGCCCCCAGGAGCGTTGGCCCGCAGGCGAATTCGTCAATCAGTCGGTACGCGACACCGGCATCGCGGAGTGGACCAAGAACAACCGGCCGATCGAGAACACCGACGTCGTCCTGTGGTATGTCTTCGGAATCCACCACATCACCCGTCCCGAGGACTGGCCGGTGATGCCGTCGGATGTGGTGTCGTTCTGGCTCAAGCCGTTCGGCTTCTTCGATCGCAATCCGTCGCTCGACGTCGAAGGGTCGCCGGCGACACACTGCCACCACCACGATTCCGGGAACCACTGATCCGGAACCACTGATCGGGAGCACTGATCGGGGGCGCTGATCGGTTCGGTGCAGCGCGACGACCAGCGCTGTTGCCCAAACGCTGGATTTACAAACGGTACATTTGTACACTGCCCGCCATGCGCCTTCGAATCTTCTTGGTATCAATGGCAATTCTGGTCAGTGCAGCTCTGGCCAGTGGTGTGTGCGGGTCTGTGGCACGCGCTGACGTGCAGCCGGAGAACGCCTCCGGCCCGCAGTCACCTAACAGCGTGTTCCTCTGGCAGAACCCGATTGGGCACTTCATCGTGGTACTCGGGGCCAAGATGGGAACACACGGGGAGACGCCGAATATTCTCAACGAGCGTCTCGACGTCGCTGCTCAGCTCGCCCGGACGCATCCCGCGAACCGGGTGATCGTGTCGGGAGGCAACACCTGGTGGTTGCCGGTCTCCGAGGCGCAATTCATGAACGTGGGGCTGATGAAACGTGGTGTGCCGATGTGGCAGATGGTCAACGAGGGCACCTCGACGAGCACCGTGCAGAACGCCACCAACACCGTCGGCATGCTCAAGGCGATGGGTGCGACCGGCGCGGTGATCGTCACGAACGGATTCCACATGCCGCGCGCGCTGGGCGATTTCCGCGCCGCGGCCAAGGATGATCACGCGAACCTCGAGTTCCGTACCGCCGTCGCGGGGTGAGCTCGCGGAGATGAAGCACGGTGAGGCGCCCCGCGGGGTGGGGCGCCTCACCGCAGTTTGTGCCGGGTCAGCGCAGCAGCGCGCGGCTCATCACGACCCGCTGAATCTGGTTGGTGCCCTCGTAGATCTGGGTGATCTTGGCGTCGCGCATCATCCGCTCGACCGGGAAGTCACGGGTGTAGCCGGCACCGCCGAAGAGCTGCACGGCGTCGGTGGTGACCTCCATGGCGACGTCGGAGGCGAAGCACTTCGACGCGGAGCTGATGAAGCCGAGGTTCTTCTCGCCGCGCTCGGCGCGGGCGGCCGAGGTGTACACCATGAGGCGGGCGGCCTCGACCTTCATGGCCATGTCGGCGATCATGAATTCGACCCCCTGGAACGAGCTGATCGATTTACCGAACTGCTTGCGGTCCTTGACATAGGCAATCGCCTGGTCGAGCGCGCCCTGCGCGATGCCGACGGCCTGCGCGCCGATGGTCGGACGGGTGTGGTCGAGGGTCTGCAGCGCGGTCTTGAAACCGGTGCCCTCGCCGCCGATGATGCGGTCCTCGGGGATGGTGCAGTCTTCGAAGTACAGTTCGGCCGTCGGTGATCCCTTGATGCCGAGCTTCTTCTCCAGCGGGCCGACGGTGAAGCCCGGATCGTCCTTGTGCACCATGAACGCCGAGATGCCGTTGGCCCTCTTCTCGGGATCGGTCACCGCCATGACGGTGTACCAGGAGGACTTGCCGCCGTTGGTGATCCAGCATTTGGAGCCGTTGAGCACCCAGTTGCTGCCGTCCTTGCGGGCGCGGGTCTTCATCGCGGCGGCGTCGGAGCCGGCCTCGCGCTCGGACAGCGCGTAGGAGGCCATGGCCTCACCGGCGGCGATCGACGGCAGCACCTGCGCCTTGAGCTCGTCGGAGCCGTTGAGGATCAGGCCCATGGTGCCGAGCTTGTTGACGGCGGGGATCAGCGACGCCGATGCATCGACCCGGGCGACCTCTTCGATGACGATGCATGCGGCGACCGAGTCGGCGCCCTGCCCGTCGTACTGCTCGGGCACGTGAATCGCATTGAAGCCACTGGCGACGAGGGCGTCGAGGGCCTCCTGCGGGAACCGCGCCTTCTCGTCGACGTCGGCGGCGTGCGGCTCGATCTCCTTCTCGGCGAGAGCGCGGATCGCCTCACGTAGGGCGACGTGCTCCTCGGGCAGTTCGAACACGTTGAAATCGGGATTACCAAAACCCATGGTAGCTGCTCCTCACAGTTCTCCGGCACTGCGTGCCAGGATCGCGATGTCATTCCAGTTCATCATGGCACGCAGTGCCATGTCAATCTGCGGTCTTCTCTATTGTCCCTGTTTGTGCTGGTCGAGCTGCAGTTGTCGGCGAACCGCATCGGCGATGGCCTCGGGATCAGTGCCCGGCGAGTAGGACACCACCGCCACCGCGGCCTGCCCGGTCGGCGGCTGGGCGTCGATGTCGGCGGCGGCACCGAGTGCCAACCGAACGCGTCGGAGCTCGCTGCGCAGCCGGTCCAGCGTCGCGTCGGCGTCGCCGCGGATCATCGAGCGCAGCAGATAGTTGTGCACCGACGTCACCGCCGCGGAGTAGCCGACGATCCGCACCGGCGATTCGCCGGGCAGACGCCGGCGCAGAAAATCTTCGAACACCCGCTGGTAGCGATAGGTGGTGACGAGTTCGCGCTCACGCAGGGCCGGCACCCGGGTGACCACCTGCAGACGTCGGACGGCGAGGTCGCGCGTCGTGAGGAAGTGGGTGAACACGATCTCCGCCGCAGCACAGACCATCGACCACGGGTCGGCGCCGGGATCGTCCGCGGGTCCGAGCCGCTCGGCGACCTGGGCGATCAACGCCTCGTGGTCGGCGAAGATCATGTCCTCCTTCGAGCGGAACTGGCGGAACAGCGTGCGCCGCGACACCCCGGCGGCGGCCGCGATCTGGTCGACCGTCGTCGACTCATAGCCGTTCTCGCTGAACAATCGGATCGACGCGGCGACCACCTGGGTCCGCAGGTCGACCGGATCGACGGTCGTGTCACTCGGTGCCATGGGTCCAGTATTGCCTGTCGCGCTGCGGGCCGGTGGCGTCATTCGGCCCGCCGACCAAGCCACACCTGGGTGGCGGCATGGGGTTGAATCAGTCGCGTGTCCGCGCCACTGATGCCCACGCCACTGCCGCCGCCATACGCGGGCGCGGGACCCGACGGCGTGCTCCGCACGTACCTGGTCGCCGATGACGCCCTCGCGGCGCGTCTGTGCCGTGGTGCGGTCCTGTCTCGACAGGTGCTGGGACGGCAGCTGGGGCTCGCTGCTGTCGGGGTGCTCGCGGCATGCGCTGCCACGTTGTTCGCCGGCGACGTGGCGGTGACCGTGGCCGCGACCATATTCATGGTCGTATTCATGGCGTTCTTCGGGTGCCTCATGGTCGGCACGATCATGCTGGTGAGCCGTAGTCGGATGCGCCGGTTGGTGCCGGCGGGTACGCCGATGTCCGCGGAGTTCACGCCGTTGTGGATCGGCCACCGGGTCGGAGCCACGTACTCGGTGATCCCGCTGGAGAGATTCGACCGGGTGGTGGCCGGCCCGACGGTGGTGATGCTGTGCACGCGTCGGCGTCCCGTCGTGCTGTTGCCGCGGGAACTGGTGCCGCCGCAGGTGATCGCCGATTACGAGTCCCGCTACGGGCGGAGTGGTCGACCCGGGCGATGACCGGGATGCTCAGTCGCCGTCGGCTTTTCGACGCAGTTCGAACTTGAGGACCTTGCCGGTGGAGGTGCGGGGCAACTCGTCGGCGAAGATGATGTCGCGGGGCACCTTGTAACCGGCGAGCAGGGTCTTGGCGTGCGCGATGAGGTCGTCGGCACGCAGCTCGGCTCCCGGCTCACGCAACACGTAGGCGCGCGGCCGTTCGCCCCATTTCTCGTCGGGCACACCGATGACGGCGACGTCGAGCACTGCGTCGTGGCTGACCAGGGCCTGCTCGACCTCGATGGTGGAGATGTTCTCGCCGCCGGAGATGATGATGTCCTTGGCGCGGTCGCGTAGTTGGAGGTAGCCGTCGGGATGCATGACGCCGAGGTCGCCGGTGTGAAACCAGCCGCCGGCGAACGCTTTTCGGGTGGCGTCCGGGTCGCGGAAGTATCCGGCCATCACATTGTTGCCGCGTAAGACGATCTCGCCCATGGTTTCTCCGTCGGCGGGCACGTCGGCAAGCGGCAGCACATCGCGCTCGACGACGCGTGCGGCGTCGGCCTGCACCATGCCCACACCCTGGCGGGAGAGCTTCGCGGCCCGCTCGCCGGGGGGCAGATCGGCCCAGGCGTCCTGGAATTCGCAGATCGTGTACGGCCCATACACCTCGGTCAGTCCGTAGACGTGGACGACGCCGATGCCGAGCGCCTCGAGCCGGCCGATGACGGTCGGGCTCGGTGGCGCGCCGGCAGTGGTGATGCGCAGCGGGCGGTCGAGGCGATGTGCGCGTGGCGATCCGGCGATCGTGGTGCACACCGTGGGTGCCCCGTCCAGGTGGGTGATCCCCAGATCGTCGATGGCGTCCCACACCGCGTCGGCGCGGACGGCGCGCAGGCACACGTGGGTCGCCGACGCCTGCGTGACCGCCCACGGGGTGCACCAGCCGTTGCAGTGGAACATCGGCAGCGTCCACAGATAGCGGCTCTGCCCGGTGAACTGTTGATGGAAGGTCTCGCCGAAGGAGTTCAGGTACGCACCGCGGTGGGTGTACATGACGCCCTTGGGTTTTCCGGTGGTGCCGGAGGTGTAGTTGATCGTGATGACGGCATCCTCGTCGTCGACCGTCCACGGGAGAGGCTTCGAGCCGGACCCGGAATTATTTGCGAGAGAGAGGAATCCATCGTATGCGTAGAGCCCGGGAATTCCGGATGCATCGAGTTCGCCCGGGGTGGGGCCGAATTCGGGATCGGTGATCTCGACGGCGGTGGTGAGGTCGGCGATCTCGTCGACGATCAGCGACACCGTGTGACGGAATTCGGCGTCGAAGAACAAGGTTGTGACGCCGGCGTGGTTGAGGATGTAGACCAGCTCGGGTCCGGCCAGGCGGGAGTTGAGGGCGACGAGCACCCCACCGGCCAGCGGCACCGCATAGTGGGCGATGAGCATCTCGGGGATGTTGGGTGCGAGGTAGCCGATCCGCTCACCGGGGGCGATGCGGCTCTCGAGGACTCGGGCGAGGCGCTGCACCTCGTCGGCGAGCTCGGCGTAGGTGGCGCTGCGCCGACCGTAGATGACCGCGGTGCGCTCGGGAAACACGTCCGCGGAGCGCTCGAGGAACCGCAGCGGAGTGAGCTCGGAGCGGTTGGCGGTGCCGCTGTCGATGCGGCCGAACTCGGCGACACCGGTGCTCGAGTGATTTTCCGAGGCGGCCATATTCTCTCCTCATCATCGGCGCGGCGGCCCCGGGAACAAGGGGTGAGGGCTGCCACGGGCGGCGCGACTTGCGTCTACCGATCACACCACACCGCGTCACCGCCGAACGTGACATCGGTCCGCCAAAGCTCCGCTGCCGATCTGGTCCGGGCCGTACCGTGGAGACATGTCGACTCCTACCGAATCGCCGGCCGCCAACCCCGATGACACCGCGAGCAGCTCGAGTACCGCCGCGCCCACCAGTGTCGATGTCCCGAGTCACGGGAACTCCGCCGAGCTCGACGACGCCGCCCGCGAGCTACTCGTCGAGGGGCTGCGCCGCACGCTCGACGGCCGGTGGCAGGCCACCCGCGACAGCGTGCGGGAACGCTCCGACCGATCGGATCTGCTGCCCGATCCGGCGCGCACCATCGACGAGGCCCGCGCCCGCGTACTCGAGGAGATGCGCGAATTGTCGTCGCAGGGATTCGCGGCGGCGGGCTTTGCCGCCGATCACGGCGGCACCGGCGACATCGGCGCGTCGATCACCGCGATCGAGATGCTCGGCTACGCCGATCTGTCGCTGATGGTCAAGGCCGGTGTGCAGTGGGGGCTGTTCGGTGGGGCCATCGAGAACCTGGGCACCGAACGCCATCACGACCGGTACGTCGCCGACATCATCAGCCTCGACCTGCTCGGCTGCTTCGCCATGACCGAGACCGGTCACGGCTCCAATGTGCAGGCGCTCGAGACCACCGCCACCTATGACCCGCAGACCCGCGAGTACGTCGTCGACTCCCCCACCCCGTCGGCACGCAAGGACTACATCGGCGGTGCGGCGGCGCACGCGCGGGTGGCGGCGGTGTTCGCGCAACTGATCACGGCCGGGCCCGGTGAAGGGCCGCAAGACCATGGGGTGCACTGCTTCGTCGTACCGATCCGCGACGAGAACGGCGCCGATCTGCCGGGGGTGACGACGAGCGACTGCGGCCACAAGGGCGGCCTCGACGGCGTCGACAACGGGCGGATCCTGTTCGACCACGTACGCATCCCGGCCGAGAACCTGCTCAACCGCTACGCCGACGTCGACGCCGACGGCACCTATCACTCGCCCATCGAGAACCCGAATCGGCGGTTCTTCACCATGCTCGGCACCTTGATCCGCGGCCGGGTGTCGGTGGCGGCGACGGCCGGGGCGGCCGGGCGCAAGGCACTCACGCTCGCCACCCGCTACGGGACGATCCGTAAACAGTTCGAGGCCCCCGACTCCGACGACGAGATCACCGTCCTGGACTATCTGGGCCATCAGCGAAAGCTGTTGCCGCTCATCGCGAAGTCGTATGCCATCACGTGTACCCAGAACGAGTTGGTCGCCGAGCTGCACGACGTGGAGTCGGCCGCGCCGGACGATTCCGACGCGGGCCGTCAGCGTCAACTCGAGAGTTCGGCAGCCGGGCTGAAGGCCTACAGCACCTGGCACGCGTCGCATGCGGTGAACGTGTGCCGCGAGGCGTGTGGTGGCGCCGGCTACATGGACGAGAACCAGCTGTCGATCATGCGCGGCGACATCGATGTCTTCACCACCTTCGAGGGCGACAACACGGTGCTCACCCAGCTGGTGGCCAAGGAGCTGCTCTCGGCGTATGCCGATGACGTGCAAGGACTTTCCGCCGGCGGCTGGGTGCGTTTCATCGCCGGTATGGCGCGCGACGTCGTCGTCGAGAAGACTGCGGCGCGTCAGGTGATCCAGACCTTGTTGGAGAGTTCCGACGAGGACACCGAGAAGTCGACGCTGACCGATCGGGGTACGCAGATCCGGTTGTTCCGCAATCGTGAAGACCACCTCGTGCGGACGTGTGCGCAGCGTCTGCGCCGGGCCACCGACGACGACAACGACGCCTTCGAGGTGTTCAACAAAGCCCAGGATCATCTGCTGAAAGTCGGTCGGGTACATACCGAACGGGTGGTGCTCGAGTCGTTCATCGAGGCGATCAACGAGTGCGACTCGAAGGCGGCCGCGGAATTACTCGGCAAGGTCTGTGACCTGTTCGTGTATTCGGCCATCGAGGACGATCTGGCGTGGTTCTTGATGCACCGGCACGTGTCGGTGGAGCGCGCCAAGGCGATCCGCCGCGGCGTCAACGAGCTGTGTCTCGAATTGCGGCCCTACGCAAGCATTCTCGTCGACGCCTTCGGAATCCCGGAGGAGCTCCTGGTGGCGCCGATGCTCGAGCACGGATAGTGGCGGGCTCAGCGGTGTGAACCGTCGGGCTCCCGGTCGGCATCGGTGTCCGACGCCTCGGCGCGTAGTCGAAGCGTGAACGGAAACACCAGCCAGCAGCCGAGGAACGCCACCAGCATGCAGGCGCCCGCCACGAAACCCGCGATCATGCCCGCGGTGGCGCCGAAGACGACGACCACCGCACCGGCGAGCGCGAGGCCCAGCAGGATCAGGCCGATGTAGGCGAGCCGGTGCGCGGAGGTGACGATGACGTCGAGCCGGTGTTGGCGGAACAATGCGCGGTGCAGTGCCACCGGCGCGGCGAGCAGGACGGCCGCCGCCATCGCGAACGACACCGTGACCAGATACGTCACGCGCAACGGCTCGTCGAGATCTTCGAAGCGGTTCTGAAACGGGAGCGTGAGCAGAAATCCGGTGAGGATCTGCACGCCGGTCTGGACCACGCGCAGTTCCTGGAGCAGCGCAGCCCAGTTGCGGTCGAGGCGTTCGGTCGTCGTCTCCGCGCGCTGCTCACGATTCCACTCGTCGTCGGAGGTGCGACGGGGGTCGGCGGGGTCGGGGCTCACGGTTCCATGGTGACAGCCCGGGCGGCGGCCGCACGTGCGAAATCGCGGCGCGGTCGGTCAGTCCGTGCTGGTGCTGGTGCCGCGGGGCGGTAGGCCGAGTTTGACCGCGGTGTGGGCCTCGGTGAGTTCGCTCCGAAAGCGGCCGACATCTCGGGCCCAGGCCTGCGCAAGTGAGCCGTCGGCGAGTTTGACGCCCACCCCGCGGCGACGGCGCGGCACCCCGGCCAGCTCACCGAGCGCCGATGCACTCTGCCAGTCCCGATGATCGGGTCCGTTGTTCTCGGGATAGATCGTGTCGATCTCGTCGAGCGCGATGATGCGGGCACCCTGTTTCAGGGTCAGCTCGGTGAGTTCGACGGAGACGTGTCGGCGGGCGGCGATCACCTGGATCGTCGAGAAACCGGTCACGATCAGCCCGAAGAAGCCGATCACCCACCAATGCACCTGCCCGGGACCGGAGATCTCCATCGCGAGGACCGCGGCGACGAGTATCGGACCGATCGCGGTGACCCACCAGCTGCCGCCCGGCTCGTAGAACAGCATCTCGCCGCGGTCGGTGGGGATGGGATAGCGGTCGGCTTTGGCCGGGCTGTCCGCGGCGGGCGCGTCGTCGTCGGCGGGGGTCTCGCCTTCATCCTCGGCGTCGTCATCCGTCGCGTCGACGTCGACGTCGTCGGTCGGAGTCACGGCTGGGGGGGTCTCGTCTGGGGTCTCGTCGTCGGGATCGTTGCCGCGTGCGCGGGCGGTCACGAGCGCGACCTGCCGCGCTTGTTGGCGTCGGCCTGCTTGGTGTCGCCCTTCTTGACATCGGCCTTCTTGACGTCGGCCTTCTTGACGTTCGCCTTGGCGGTCCGGCCCGAGTTCTTGCCGGGCCGGGATTCATTCGCGGTGGCCGGGTCCTTGCCGGTGAACCAGGCGTCGCCCTGCGGGCGGTAGGCCAGCAACGAACCGAACAGCCCGATGATGCCCGCGATCAGCGCGAACGCGAGGATGGGCGCCAGGAAGCTGAGCACCAGCAGCATGATGACCGCGACGAGGGTGAGCGCGGCGAGCGAGGAGCGCCAGCGGATGTCGCCGGCGTAGGCGTTGGTGCCGAGGAAGCCGTAGGCGCCGCCGACGATCGCCACCACCACGCCGATGCCCACCGGGATGAGGGTCGGGCCCGAGAGGACCACGCCGAGCACGACGTAGACGATGCCGAGGATCACCAGTAGCGCGCCGGATACCAGCCAGCACCGATATGCCCAGGCCACGACGTTGGGGCGCTGGGCGGGGTCAGGCTTGTGGGTCGTCACGGGGCTGTTGTCCTTTGTCGTGCTGGCTGCTGTCGTCGGGCGGTGGGTCTGCGGCCGGTCGGCTCGGATCATCGTAGGGCGGATACTGTCCCGGGGTCGGGTAGCCCGGTGGGTACTGGCCGGGTGGTGGGTACTGGCCGTACGGGGACGGGTACTGGCTGCCGGGGTATTGGCCGGAGTATTGGCCGGGGGGAGGTGGGCCGTAACCAGGCGTCGGCGGATACGGCGGCGCGGTGGGCGTACGCGGCGCATGCCGGTAGGCGGCCATCTTCTTGCAGTAGGTGTCGGAATCGCGGCGCAACAGCAGCACCACCGCCCCGAGCGCGGCGACCCCACCGATGACGTTGGGGATCATCGCCCAGCGCGGATGGACGTCGCCGAAGATCGAGAACAACGTCGTGATCACGAGATAGAGACTCACGGCGCCGAGAATGAAGCGAGCCCAGTTGTATCCCTTGCGGGTGAGGACCAGCAGGACCACCGCGACCGCGATCTCGATGACCGTGGTCGCGACCACCAGACCGACCATCACGCCGGTCGAGGTGATCGTGTCGTATTCGGCCGTGCCCGGGCGGTAGCTGTCCTTGGCCATTTTGAGGTATGTATCGCGCGTGGTCCCGAAGGTGGCGACGACGGTGACGATGTGCGCAATGATCACCAGCAACCACAGCTCGGAGGCGATCACGATCGACTCGACGAGTTTCGGTTTCGAACCCTCCGGCTCGGCGGGCGGCGGACCGGTGCTGCGGCCCGGGTCGGTGGATGCTGACATGCTCCCAGCGTAGTGAACGCGGCGTGGGCGTGTTCGGCTCCCGGTCGGAACCGCCGACGGCGCCTCAGCGCGGTCGCACTCCCGAGGTGACCCGTCCCGTCCCCCGCACGCCGACATATAACGTGCGGCTATAGCGACGG